>JAUWIQ010000205.1 GCA_030605285.1 Planctomycetota bacterium | reverse complement strand
GGTGAGTTATCTCCGCGGTCGACGCACCGATCTGCCCTAGCAAGACGTGTTACCCCAACAGATGGGCCGCGGGGGCGGCAACCTGCCCCATGGTCAGGCGGGCGGTTTTTTGGGCAAATCGCACGACCCCTTCGTGCTGATGGCCGACCCCTCCAAACCCGACTTCCAAGTACCCGACCTGCTCCCACCCCCGGAGATCGGTACGGCCCGTTTAAAGCGACGGCAGCGAATGCGCGATGTGGTCGACCAGACAATCCGTCATTTTGAAGAAAGCGACGACGCGCAGCTGCTCGACGAAAACTTCCAGGCAGCCTATCGACTGATGACCAGTCCCCAGGCAAAATCCGCATTTGATTTATCCAAAGAGAAGCCAAAAGTGCGCGACCGCTATGGTCGCAATCGTTTCGGCCAATGCTGTCTGCTCGCGCGCCGTCTGATCGAAGCAGGGGTCCGTTTTGTAACCATCAACACCTTCCTCACCGTATTCGACGAGATCACCTGGGATATCCACGGCTCGAAACCGTTCACCTCCATCGACGGGATGAAGAAAATTGTCGCTCCGATGTACGATCAGGCATACACCGCGTTGATCGAAGATCTCGAGCAACGTGGTATGTTGGACAAAACGATGGTCGCCTGCGTGGCGGAGTTCGGTCGCACGCCGAAGGTCAACCCGGCTGGGGGACGCGATCACTGGCCACAATGCTTCACCTGTTACTTTGCCGGGGGGGGCGTCCAAGGAGGTCGTGTCGTCGGCCAGAGCGATCCGATCGGGGGCGTACCGGCAGATCGGCCCGCCGACCCTCCCGAAATTGTAGGGACGATATTCCGCGGCATGGGTTTAAACCTGGAAACCGAATTACCCGGTCCGGCCGGGCGGCCCTTCCCAATCATTGATTTTGGGCGACATGAAATCAAAGAGCTATTTTGATTGCCCTGGGACGAATCTGTCTGTTAGCGAATCGCAAATTTTCACCTCGGCAGCACTCCGGAAACCATAAACAAATCATGTCTTTGCCGGTGCCCACGCTGTTTCGTTCTCTCGCTGTGGTTATCGTCTGCAGTTTATTTGCCGCGGAGAGTTTCAGTGACGATCGTTTCAGTGACGATGCGGTGGTGGTCCTTCCCGAATCGTTCACGCTTGACTTCCAAGGCGCCCGCCAGCAACTGTTGCTGGAAAAACAAGATGAAAATCGTTATCTGGGCCCGGTCGAGGGGACGGTGACCTGGGGATCAAGCAACCCCCAGGTTGTCAAAATCGTGGACCGGCAGGCGGTCGCCGTCGGCAATGGCAAGGCGACACTCACCGCCACCTGGCAGGGACGGACGGCGACGGCTGAAGTTGAGGTACGCGGGGCGGAGCAGGCGGCGGAATGGGAATTTCGCCGCCATGTTCTCCCGATTTTGGCAAAACGGGGCTGCAATTCGGGCGCATGCCACGGGGCACTGGCGGGAAAAGGAGGCTTCCGGCTCTCCTTGCGGGGCTACGATCCAATGAGCGCCCACTGGACGATCACCCGCGAGGCCCGTGGCCGCCGGATCGAACCGGGCGATCCGGGCCGCAGTCTTCTCTTGGCCAAGCCCTCGGGTGGGGTTCCCCATAAGGGCGGGCTGCGGTTCGATGTCGATTCACCCGACTATCGAGTCCTCTCCGCCTGGATTATGGCTGGAGCCGAGACGCCGCAAGCGGAGGACCCGGAATTGGTTTCCGTGGATGTATTGCCCGCGAAAGTCACCCTGCAACCCGACGAGGCGCAGCAGTTGATCGTGACAGCCCACTATACCGATGGTCGTCGGGAAGACGTCACCCGTTGGGCCAAGTTTTCTGCCACCAATGCCACGGTTGCTACAGTCTCTCCCGAGGGACTCGTTTCGGTCATCGGATACGGCCAGGGGGCTGTCGCCGTCTGGTTTTCCAGCCGGATTGTGCTCGCACAAATCACTTCGCCTTACGCATACGATGTCGATCCGGAAAGCTACCGGCAGTCTCCGCAGCGCAACTTTATCGATGCTCTGGTACTGGAGAAACTGGCGAGCCTCAACCTTGCTCCATCCCCGCGGGCCGGGGACGAAGAATTTCTGCGTCGGGTGTACCTCGATACCATCGGTACGCTGCCGACACTTGAAGAGACGAGAGCGTTCTTAGACGAGGGGAATTCCGGGGAGACCGAGCAGGCTCAAGGTCAGAAGCGTGACCGCTTGATCGACAGCTTGCTCGACCGTGAGGAGTTTGTCGATTATTGGACCTACAAGTGGTCCGATCTCTTGTTGGTCAACGGCCGTCGCCTGCGGCCCAAGGCGGTCAAGGCCTATTACGAGTGGATCCGCAGCCAAGTCGAGCAAAACAGACCCTGGGACGAGATCGTCCGTCAAATTATCACCGCCACGGGGGGGAGTTATAGTAACGGAGCGACCAACTTTTATGCCCTGCACCAGACGCCCGAGGATATGAGCGAGAATATCAGTCAGGCATTTCTTGGGCTCTCGATCGGCTGCGCGAAATGTCATGACCATCCGCTGGAAAAATGGACCAACGATCAATACTACGCAATGGCAAATTTATTCGCGCGCGTTCGCAGCAAAGGTTGGGGTGGGGACCCGCGAAGTGGCCAGGGCCTGCGGACCCTCTACAGCGCCCCGAAGGGAGAGTTGGTACAACCCCGCACTGGCAAGCCGCAACCGCCGGCACCGCTCGATTCCGAACCACTCGCTTTTGAAGACCCCAGCGACCGCCGGCTGGCCCTGGCCGATTGGGTAACGGCGGCGGAAAACCGCTACTTAAGCCGGGCGCTTGCCAACCGGATCTGGGCCAATTTCTTCGCGGTGGGGTTGGTCGCTCCGACCGATGATCTGCGGGTTTCCAACCCGGCAAGCAATGAAAAACTGCTCGCCGCCCTGGCCGACTGGTTGGTGGAACACGATTTTGACATCAAGGAGCTGATGCGATTGATTTTACAGTCGGAAACCTATCAGCGGAGCAGCGTGCCACTGGCGGAGAATCAGGACGACCAACGGTTTTACAGCCGCTATTATCCCCGCCGCTTGATGGCCGAAGTGCTTTACGATGCGATCGCCCAGGTTAGTGAGGTTCCCGGAAAATTTACCCATTTGGCTTACGACGGCGCCGACACGGAAGAAACCAAGGAATATCCGGAAGGAACGCGTGCGATTGAACTCTACGATTCCGCCGTCATCGCCCCCTTCCTCAAGACCTTTGGTCGCAACGAGCGCAATATTACCTGCGAATGCGAACGGACCAACACACCGAGCCTCATACAGGTCCTTCATATCAACAATGGCAATACCGTAAATGAGCGTCTGCGGGATGAAAAAAGTTGCGTCGGCAAGGCGTTGGCAGATGGAACCGATGATGAAACGCTTCTCGAGCAGGCCTTTCTCAGCACCCTAGCCCGCCGACCAAGTAGCCGCGAAAAGGAACAATTGCTGGAAACACTTCGTCGCGGGCCCCAGGAGTCGCGACGTGAATTGGTAGAAGACCTCTACTGGGGCCTCATGAGCAGCCGCGAATTTTTATTCAATCACTAGCGCGAAAAGAGCGAGCATTTTACCGAAATCATGCGATTACCTTTGTGCTACCTGCGGTTCTGTTTGCTGATCGTCCTGGCGACGATTCCTACCGGCCCGGGTCTGGCAGAGGATGTGCCCGCTTATCAGAAAACAATCCAACCGCTGCTAACCCGGTACTGTAGTGGTTGCCATAACAATCAGGATCTGGAAGGGGAGCTATCGCTCGAGTCTTTCGCGGCGTTGCAGCAGGGAGGGGCCGAGGGACCGGTCGTGCAGGCGGGCAGTGCGCGGGACAGCCGTTTGATCGAGGTCTTGACGGGAAAAATCGAACCGGCGATGCCGCCAGAAGGCGAAAAACAGCCAAGCCCGCAAGAGATCGCACTGCTGACCCGCTGGGTCGATGCGGGTGCAGTCGGGCCCGCTGGGGACGCTGCGAACAAAAAACAGCTCCACGTTCCCCACTTACCACCCAGTTCGGGTCCTGGTCCGGTGACTGCCGTGGCCACCTCAGCGGACGGAAAATATCTGGCGGTGGCTCGTTTCCGCAACGTGGAACTGCTCGAGACCGACTCCCGCAAAGTTTTGCATCGACTCGAGGGCCATGCAGGAAAAATTAACGATCTGCGTTTTACCGGCGATGCGGGTGAGCTGATTGTCGCGGGCGGGATCGCGGGACTTTATGGAGAAGTTCGCGTTTGGGATGTCGCAACGGGAAAACTGATCCGCACCTTTTCCGGACATGACGACACCATCTACGCTGCCGTGGTCAGCCAGGACAAGCGGTTGCTCTCGACCGGAGGCTACGACCACAAGATTATTCTCTGGGATTTTGAAAGTGGCGCACAAAAGCATGTTCTCAAAGGGCATAACGGGGCGGTGTTCGATCTCGCCTTCAGCCCCGATGGCCATAATCTTGTCAGCGCGAGTGGGGATGCCACGGTAAAGGTCTGGCATGTGCCGACAGGCAGACGGCTCGATACTCGCAGTGAGCCCCTCAAAGAACAGTACAGCGTCGATTTCAGTCCCGATGGACTGCAGTTTGCCGCCGGCGGCGCCGACAATCGCCTTCGCGTCTGGAAGTTCGTCTCCCGGGACGAGATGAAAAACAACCCGATGCTCCACGCACGCTACGGACACGAGGGCGCAATCTCCCGTTTGCGATATACAGCGGAGGGGCGCCAGTTGGTTTCGGTGGCCCTCGACCAGTCGATCAAGGTCTGGAAAATGCCCGAACTCCAGCAACAGGCGGTCTACCAACAGCAGCCCGATGCGGTCGAGGCCCTTGCTGTCGATTCCGTCAACAGACTGATTTTTGCCGGGCGCATGGATGGCTCACTCGGGGCCTTCGAATTGCCGGAAGT
>JAUWIQ010000211.1 GCA_030605285.1 Planctomycetota bacterium | reverse complement strand
CCCGCGGAACATTTGATTGTCGGCTTAATCTTGGTTTGAACGTGGAACGGATACTCTTGTATGGCTGAGCATTATGATCGGCGCCGCTGGTTGCAGCAGGCAGGGATGGGGCTGGGGAGGCTCGGCCTCGGTGGCCTGCTGGAGGCCGATACCGAGCCGCTCACCAGAGAATCGCGACTCGAACGCCTGCCCCATCATCGGCCGCAGGCCAAACATGTGATCCACATTTTCTTCAACGGCGGTGCATCGCATCTGGATACCTTCGACCCTAAGCCGTTGCTGAGCAAGTACCATGGGAAGCATCTGCCGGTGCGGAGTCCGGAAACGGAGAACATGACTGGCCACGCCTTCGGCTCACCTTTCAAATTCCAACAGTATGGTCAGAGCGGGATTGAGGTCAGCGAACTGTTTCCGCACGTGGGTCGCATGATCGACGAGGTCTGCGTGATCCGCTCGATGCATACCGATTCGGTGACTCACGCCCCCTCGCTGATGATGATGAACAGCGGTACGCTCACCCAGTCGACCCCTGCAATGGGATCCTGGGTGACGTATGGACTCGGTACCGAGAACCGCAGCCTGCCTGGCTTTGTCGTGCTCTGTCCCCGCGGTCTGCCCGTGGCGGGACCCAATAACTGGCGGAGCGCCTTTTTACCCGCGGTCTACCAGGGGACCTTGGTCGATACCGCGACCCGCGACATTGAACGGCTGATCGCCAACATCCGTAACCGGCAAATCGGCACCCGGCAACAGCGACGACAACTCGATCTTCTCCAACAACTCAACGCCCAGCATCGTGAGCGGCGGGGCGAGGACGATGCACTCACTGCGAGAATCAAGTCCTATGAATTGGCCTTTCGCATGCAAACGGCGGCCAGCGATGCCTTTGATATTTCAAAGGAGCCGGCCTATATCCAGAGGATGTACGGCGATTCAACCAATGCCCGTCAGATTCTCATCGCCCGTCGCCTGGTGGAGCGCGGTGTGCGGTTTGTGCAGATCTGGCACGGCAAGGATCAACCCTGGGACAACCACAACGACCTGGAAAAAGAACATCGTGTCCGGGCCCGGGAATGTGATCAGGCAATCGGGGCCTTGCTGGCGGACCTCAAACAGCGAGGTCTTTTGGATGAGACACTTGTTTTTTTCTGTGGTGAATTTGGACGTACACCAACCGCACAGTTAAGCGATAGCGGGAAATCGACCCGGGGCCGCGATCACAATCCATATGCCTTCACCTGCTGTCTGGCGGGTGGAGGGGTTCGAGGGGGCATGGTGTATGGGGCAAGCGATGAATTTGGTTACGCTGCGGTGGAGGACCGCGTACACGTTCACGACCTGCACGCCACAATCCTGCACCAACTGGGAATCGACCACAAGCGGTTCACCTACCGTCATGCGGGGCGGGACTACCGGTTGACGGATGTGGATGGTCATGTATTGCAAAAGATACTTACCTCAGGGGCTGCCGATGCCTGACAACGCGGGAGCAGACGAGCGACAGCGGGCGGGTTTCTCCCGGCGGGCCTTGCTCGCCAGGACCGGCATGGGGTTCGGGTTTTTGGGACTCACCGGTCTGCTCCAGGGGGAGGGTCTGTTGGCGGCCATGCCGCAGGCAGAGCGGCAGTCGCACTTTGCCCCCCGCGCCAAGCGGGTGATCCACATTTTTCTCAACGGTGGACTCTCGCAGGTCGATAGTTTTGACCCCAAGCCGATGCTCACGCGACACAACGGCAAGCAACTTCCCTACCGTAATCCCCTCACACCGTTCATGACGGGCCATGCGTTTGCCTCACCCTTCAAGTTTCGTCGCTCTGGGCAGTGCGGGACGGAGGTCAGCGAACTGTTTCCCCGGATTGGCGGTGTCGTCGATGAGCTCTGCCTAGTCCGCTCGATGACGACGGCCTCCCCAATCCACGAATCAGCCCTGATGCTCATCAACTGTGGTACCCTCTCACAACTCACGCCCAGCATGGGCGCATGGCTGAGCTATGGACTCGGCTCGGAAAACGAGAATCTGCCTGGTTTTGTCGTACTCTGTCCGGGCAAGGGCCGGGTCCCAGTCAAAGGGCCCGACAACTGGCGGGCCGCTTTCCTACCGCCGGTCCACCAGGGGATGCTGATCGACACGGGGTACAAGCGGGTCGACCAACTCGTGGAAAATGTGCGTAGTTCCTTGGCCGGCCCGCGTCAGCAGCGGCGCCAGGTCGATCTTCTGCAACAACTCAATCGGCGGCATGCCCAGCAGCGGGGCCAAGACGACGCGCTGGAGAGCCGGATCGCTTCGTATGAACTGGCGTACCGGATGCAGACGGCGGCGACCGATGCATTCGATGTGAGTGGCGAGCCGGAGTATGTTCACAAAATGTATGGCGATTCGGATCAGGCCAACCAACTGTTGATTGCCCGCCGACTTGCCGAGCGGGGCGTACGGTTTGTGCAGGTCTGGCACGGGCCCGATCAACCCTGGGATAACCACAACAACATTTTTCCTCAGCTTCGCCGCCTGGCCCTCGATTGCGATCAGCCGATTGCCGCCCTGATCATGGATCTCAAACAACGGGGGTTGCTCGGGGAAACGCTCGTGATCGGCTCGGGCGAGTTCGGCCGCACGCCGACGGTGCAGATGAACGACGATGGTACCTCGGGCGAGGGCCGGGATCACAATTCGCATGGCTTCTCGCTGTTGCTAGCGGGTGGTGGGATCAAGCCGGGCATGGTCTACGGGGCGACTGATGATTTCGGCTACAAGGCGGTCGAGAACCCGATCGATGTTCACGACCTGCATGCCACGTTACTGCATCAATTGGGCCTCGACCACGAGAAGCTGACCTATCGTCATGCGGGTCGTGACTTTCGCCTCACCGACGTGCATGGCCGGGTGATTCACGACATCCTGGCCTGAGCCCCTAGGGAAGCGCGATGACGATTCAGTTCGGGGCTCACTGCTATCTGTTTACCGAGCGATGGTCCGATGCGAGTCTGCCGATTCTCGAAAGGCTCCGCGCTTTGGGAGGCGAGGTCCTGGAGATTGCCGTGGGGGATGATGTCACGTTTTCTCCCCAGCGGACGCGGGCCGCGGCTGCCGCACTGGGGATGCAACTGGTTATCAGTCCGGGAGGCGAGTGGCCGCTGGAGTGCGACATCTCGTCGGAGGATAAGCAGGAGCAGCAACGGGGTCTCGCTTGGCACAAGCAGAATATTGAATTCGCCGCTGAGCTCGGTGCGATCGCCTACACGGGTGCCCTTTACGGCCATACGGGGGTTGTCGAGCGGCGGCGGCCCCCGACGGCGGAGTGGCCACGGGTGGCGGAGGGTCTCGCCGAGTTGGCAGAGTTTGCAGCGGCACGGAAGGTGCTGCTGGCAATCGAGCCGATGAGCCACTTTCGCACGCATCTGGTCAACACACCCGCGCAGGCGCTGCAGTTGGTCTCCGCTGCCGGACACGACAACCTGCGGGTGCTGTTCGATACCTATCATCTGGTGACCGAACTCCGCGATTCCCCCCGCGCGCTCCTCGCGGTGGGCGAGCGGCTCTGGGGGGTGCATGCCTGCGAGAACGATCGCGGGATCCCGGGCGGCGGTCTGATCCCCTGGCCGCAGATTGCCCAGGGTCTGGAAGAAATCAATTTTGTGGGCCCGGTGATGCTCGAATCGTACAACTCCGCGCTCGGCGATTTTGCCTATCGGCGGGGCATGTTCCACAATGTCTGCCCCGATGGCGACACATTTGTCTGCGAGGGATTCGCCTTCCTGCGGGATCTGCTCGGGATCGGTTGATCCCGGACCCTCGCCGCTCCACCTCCCAGGCGGTTCGGTTATCATGAGGAAGCGGAGCGGCAGACAATTTTTAGCCCGTAGGATCGAGAATATGTGGCAGCCATTTTTGGCACGGATCGGATGCGGGTTGTGCGTGCTCTCAGCCTGTACCGCCGTCGCGGAGCCCGGGGCCCCGCGGCCCAACATTGTGCTGATCCTGGCCGACGATCTGGGCTATGGAGATCTGGGCTGCTACAACCCCGAGGCCAAAGCAGCGACTCCCCATCTGGACCGCCTGGCCACCGAGGGCATGCGGTTTACCAACGCTTACTCCCCGGCCGCGGTCTGCGTCCCCACGCGCTACGGTCTGCTGACCGGACGCTATCCCTTTCGCCTTACGCAGGGCCCCCACAAGGGGCCGGTGGTCACCGAGGGTCGCATGACCATTGGGACGCTGCTGCAGCAGGAGGGCTATACCACGGCCTGCATCGGTAAATGGCATCTCGGCTTTGAAGGCGGTTTTGAGTTTGACTGTAGCCGCGCTTTGCGGGGTGGCCCGGTCGATCGAGGTTTTGACTACTACTTTGGACTGCAGGCTTCGACCGACGACCCGCCCTACCTGTACATCGAAAATGATCGCTGCACCGCGCCGCTAAGCGGCAAAGTGGAAGACAACATCGAAGCGGGTCTCTCGAGTCGCTATCAGGGAAAATTTTGGCGGGCCGGTAGAATCGCGGAGGATTTTCGCTTTCAGGACGCGCTCGATCGACTCACGGACGAGGCGATCTCATTTCTCAGTCGGCATCACGAACAGTCCCCGGCCAAGCCATTCTTCCTCTATTTTCCCCTCACGGCGCCCCATGCCCCCTGGCTCCCGGGCAAGGCGTTCCGCGGCAAAAGCGGCTGCGGCGAGTACGGCGACTTTCTGGTCCACACCGATCACGCGGTGGGCCGGGTACTCAAACAGCTCGATGCATTGGGTTACCGCGATAATACTTTGGTGCTCGTGAGCAGCGACAACGGTCCCTTGT
>JAUWIQ010000485.1 GCA_030605285.1 Planctomycetota bacterium | reverse complement strand
CTCCCTCCAAAAAACAGAACCGCCGGACAAGAACGATCCTCAAGCGGCACAAAAAAAACGGCCGACGAACCAACCTGTCTGGCGCGACACAATTTACAGTGCCCGCTATGCCTGTCCGAAATGCCAAATTAGCTATAGTGAACTCCAACCGCGAACGTTCAGTTTCAACAGCCCCTATGGGGCATGCACGCAGTGCGACGGATTGGGCATCCGCTACGAATTTGATCCCGAAGTCGTTATTCCTGACGACCATCTTTCTCTGGCACAAGGGGCGGTTCTTCCCTGGAAAGGTTTGTCGGCAAAGAGAGTAAAGCAACAGCAGAATGCGCTTGAATCATTTCTCAAACGTAAAAAATGGGGTTGGGAGACGCCCCTTACAAAAATGTCAACGGCGACCCGCACATGTTTTCTTCGTGGCGATGATGAATTTGTCGGCTTACTTAATCTCCTAGAACACGAATTGGCAACGACCTCCAGTATTCGTCGGCAGGAACAACTCGAAGCTTACCGGGATGAGGTAGGTTGTTCTGTATGCGAAGGTTCGCGATTGCGGACCGAGGCCCGCTGGGTCAAGCTGGCGGGCAAGGCAATACACGAAATTACAGCACTCTCAGTGGCTGAAGCTGCTGATTTTGTCCAAAGTCTGGCATTCGAGTCAGCCGAAGGGTTGGTTGCCGAACCGATCACTCGAGAAATTGTCCGCCGCTTAAAATTCCTCCAGCAAGTCGGACTCGACTACCTGACACTCGATCGCTCCACCAATACTCTCAGTGGAGGCGAATTGCAACGCGTAAGACTCGCTACTGGTATCGGTTCAGGACTCGTCGGCATCTGCTACGTCCTTGATGAGCCATCGATTGGTCTTCATCCTCGAGATAACCAGCGTCTGATCGACGCACTCCGTAACTTGCAGAAGCAGGGCAATACAGTTCTGGTTGTCGAACACGATGAAGCAATGATGCGGGCGAGCGATTATCTTATCGATCTTGGTCCCGGTGCTGGCCAGCAGGGCGGGCACCTTGTTGCCTGTGGAAATCCACAGGATCTCAGCAAAAACGCGAAGTCGATCACCGGCAAATACCTCTCCCACAAAGTTTCCATTCCGACTCCACAGACGCGACGGCGGGCGCGAAAAGGATGTTCTTTGGAATTGCTCGGCGCCACTGCAAATAATCTACAGAATATCGACGTTCACTTTCCACTCGGCACATTCATCTGCATAACGGGCGTAAGCGGAAGTGGCAAAAGTTCATTAGTCAATGAAACTCTTGCGCGGGCAGCCATCCGAAAACTCGGAGGCGTGGCCGCGCAGCCCGCGCCTCATCGCGGTTTGCGTGGACTTGGACAAATAGAAAAACTAATTCTTGTCGATCAAAAACCACTCGGTCGATCTCCGCGGAGCAACCCAGCAACCTACACCGGCATCTTCGATGAAATTCGAAAACTATTTGCCGCAACCACTGAAGCTCGCGAAAGGGGGTTCACTGCCAGTCGCTTTAGCTTCAATAATAAGGGCGGTCGCTGCGAGACTTGCCAGGGGCATGGGGAACGGAAAATAGATATGAATTTTCTACCCGACATGCGTGTGACCTGTAGTGATTGCCGGGGAAAACGGTTTAACCGGCAAACGCTTGGGGTTGGCTATCGGGATCACTCGATCGCAGACATTCTCGACATGCAAATCAGTGAAGCCCACCCGTTTTTTGAGAATTTTTCGTCCATCCACCGGATCCTCGATTCTCTCCAGCAAGTTGGACTTGGTTACCTGACGTTGGGGCAACCCTCAAGCACGCTCTCGGGTGGTGAAGCACAGCGGATCAAATTAGCAAACGAACTGGGACAGGCGAAGAGCGGCAACACGTTTTATATCCTGGACGAACCGACTACTGGTCTTCACTTTGAAGATTTAACGCGCTTACTCAGCGTGTTTCAACAATTAGTCGCTCAGGGCAATACGGTTCTAGTGATCGAACACCATCTGGATGTGATCAAATCTGCCGATTGGATTATTGACCTTGGCCCAGAAGGAGGAGACGACGGGGGGCGGATCACGGCAACCGGTACGCCCGAAGAGGTGGCACAGATACCCGGAAGTGTGACGGGTGAATTTCTGAGCAAAGTCCTCTCAGCGGGGTAGGACGGACGTTGAGGGTTCGGTGACCCAGCAAAACTTGATCTGCGCAAGCAGAGAGCCTATTCTTTACGGTTCGGCTATGTTTCCGCTAACAAGGTTTTCGCTAACAAGGTTTTCGCTAAAAGGGACGGACTTCCCCGATTAGCAACTGGAAGTGCAAGCGGTGGTGGAGAAAAAAACAACCCTGAGAAATCCTGTGGCTACGCAATCGACCGAAAGAACCGCCATCACCGGTGCAGAAACAATCGTTCGCTGTCTGATCGACCATGGCGTTCCGCTTGTGTTCGCCTATCCGGGCGGCGCGAGCATGCCCCTGCATCAAGCACTCCGTCGCCCCCATGGAGAATTGCGTACAATTCTTCCCCGGCAGGAGCAAGGTGGGGGATTTGCCTCTCAAGTTTATGCCCGTGCGTCAGGTAAGGTAGGAGTCTGCATCGCGACAAGCG
>JAUWIQ010000191.1 GCA_030605285.1 Planctomycetota bacterium | reverse complement strand
GTTCTTTCTGGGATCCCTCGACACTCTGCCGTAACAATCGAATGATCTCACCCTTCGCAGACGCTGAGTATCAACCTGAAGACCCCTATTACTACACGGACGCCATTTCCGACCAAGCGGCCCGTTTCATCCGCGAACACGACCGCAGCGGGCCTTTTTTCATGTATGTGGCCTACACGGCCGCGCACTGGCCGCTGCACGCCCGGGAGCGGGATATTGCCCGCTACGACGGCAAATACGACGCCGGTTACGCTGCGACTCGGGCTGCCCGACTCAAGAAGATGAAACAGCTGGGAGTCATCAGCCCGACTGCCGAGCTTTCACCCGCTGCGGGAGCATGGGAGCAGATTGAGCACAAAGCGTGGGAGGCGGCCAATATGGAGGTCTATGCGGCGATGGTTGATTCGATGGATCAGGGGATCGGTCGCATCGTCGAGGCGCTCCGGGAAACGGGCCAATTGGACAACACGCTACTCTGTTTTTTCCAGGACAACGGTGGGTGTGCCGAGGGTGCCGGGCGTGGTCTGAAGCCGAATCCCCGGGCCGCTGCCCCCACGCTGGCGAAAATTCCAGCCGAGCAATTGCACTACTTCGGGTCGGCGCCCAAGCAGACCCGCGATGGCTGGCCAGTCCGCGCAGGCCGAGCGATGCCAGGGCCAGCCGATACGTACATTGCCTATGGCAAGCATTGGGCCAATGTTTCCAACACCACATTTCGGGAATACAAGCACTGGACCCATGAGGGGGGTATCTCCACACCCCTGATTGTCCACTGGCCAGCCGGGATTACCGAGCAGAACGGCCTCCGCCATCAGGCGAGCCATCTGATCGACTTGATGCCAACCTGTGTCGAGTTGGCGGGGGCACAATACCCGAAAGAATTTCTGGGAAAAGCAATCCAGCCGGCAGAAGGCGTAAGTCTCACGCCGGCCTTTGCCAATCAAGCACTCCTCCGTGGACCGATCTACTGGGAGCACGAGGGAAATCGTGCGGTCCGCGAGGGCAAGTGGAAACTGGTTGCCAAAAGGCCAGCCGGTGGCCAGTCGGCCAACTGGGAATTATACGACATCGAGGCTGATCGCAGTGAGCTAACGAATCTTGCAAACAAGCATCCCGAGCGGGTCGAGCGGATGGCCCGGATGTGGCAGGCCTATGCCGAGCGGACAGGCGTCTTTCCCTGGCCCAGCTAACGACGCGCCACGGTCCCTCCTGGAAGGCGAACCAGCAGTTGGCGAACCTCCAGGACACTGATCGTGGAGAGGACTCGGTGGGCGGGCAAACCCGTTTTGCGGACGACCTGATCGATTTCGGTCGGCTGCGTATCGATCGCCTGCAGCACCGTCGTTTCGTTCTGGTTGAGTTGTAATTCGGCCGGGTGACGGATCTGTCGGCCATCGTCATGTTCGGCCGTTTCGACCAAGGGCCCCAATTCTTCCAGGATATCTTCTGCCGACTCTACAAGCCGTGCACCGTCCCGAATCAGCGCGTGGCAGCCACGGGAAGCTCGACTATCGACCGGTCCAGGGACCGCAAAGACATCCCGATTCTGTTCCATGCTGTGCCGTGCTGTGATGAGTGCCCCGCTTCGTTCGGCCGCCTCCACGACAACGGTTCCGAGCGCGAGGCCCGAGATAATTCGGTTCCGTTGGGGAAACGAATTGCGAATGGGGACAAAATTAGGTGGCATTTCGCTCACGAGAGCCCCCTGCCGGGCGATCTCTTCTGCGAGGCCTTGGTGTTCGGGCGGATAAATTTTTAAAATTCCACCGGCCAGAACCGCAAGGGTTCGCCCGCCGGCAGCTAGCGCTGCGCGATGGGCCGCGCTGTCGATACCTCGTGCCAAGCCGCTCACGATCGTGACCCCAGCGCGGGCCAGTCCGCTTGCCAAACGTTCTGCCTGAGCGATGCCGTAGCGTGTGGCATTTCGCGAACCGACAATCGCGATCGCCACCGAATCGGCCGCAATCATTTCGCCTTGAAAGTACAAAACTCCTGGGGGATCGGCAATCTCCGCTAACATGCGAGGATATGGTTCATCTCGAGCCGTAAGCAGTTCAATCTGGTGTTTGTGGCAGGTTGCCAGTTCCGCCTCGACATCGATTTTGCCGGCAGTCGAGAGGATACGAGCCAGTTTGGAACCCACGCCTGAAACTTCGCAGAGTTCCGTTTCTTTGGCTGCAAGGGCATTTTCCGGGGATCCAAAATGTTCGAGCAGTTGGGTGAGAATGCGGGGGCCGACTCCCGCTACCAGCGACAACCGCAACCAAGCCTCCAGATCTTCTTTTGGTGCTTCCACGTGCGTTCCTGCTCTCTTACCGACTGCTACAAGCCGATCATTTGATGCGTCCACCCTGGAGAATTGAAAAAACATCTTCGGCACCGACATCGTCCACCAACTCGACATGTCCCATCGTTGTCGGCAGCACGAAACGCAGACTACCACTTTCCATCTTTTTATCTCGTCGGATTGCCGTGAGAAGTTCTTCCGGATCGCAACTGGGAATATTGGTGGGCAGACCCAGATCCTTGAGCAGTTTGGCCTGACGGGCTGTGAATTCCGGTTCGACACGGCCTAATTGTTCTGCCAGTCGCGAAGCGCACAGCATTCCGATGGCGACCGCTTCGCCATGGAGCAGTTCGCGGTATTCGGTTACCGCCTCAAATGCATGGGCGAAGGTGTGACCATAATTCAAAATAGCTCGGTATCCAGTCTCTTCTCGCTCATCTTCTTGCACGACATTGGCCTTAAGTTGACAACTCCGCTGAATCACATCAATCAGGACGTCCGGGTCGCGTCGGTTGAGGTCGTCGGTACGTTGCTCAAGATACTGAAAAAATTCTGCATCCAAGATGACACCGTACTTTACCACTTCAGCCAATCCCGCCCGATACTCACGTGCCGGGAGTGTTTCTAACGTTGCGGTATCAGCCAGGACTGCGGAAGGTTGCCAGAAGGCGCCTACCATATTCTTAGCACCCGGCAGATTGACGCCAACCTTGCCACCAACCGAGCTATCGACTTGAGCCAGAAGAGTTGTTGGTACCTGCAAAAATCGGAGTCCACGTGAGTAACTTGCAGCAATGAAACCGGCCAGATCACCAATCACGCCGCCACCGACCGCCAAAATGATACTCTTCCGAGTTGCTCCTACCTCCAGACATTTCAACCAAATCCGCGTTGCCGTATCGATCGATTTACTCGGCTCACCAGCTGGGATTACGATCAAGTCTGTTTCCATCTTGGCATCGCGCAGGCTTTCGGCAACAACCATTGCATGGGGTCGCTCGACATTGTCATCGGTGATCACCACCGCGTGACTGGCAGGGCAATGCTCGGATGCGAATTGCCCCAATTGTCCAAGCGTACCGGTACCGATCGCAATTTGATAGCTTCGCGTGCCCAAGTCGACATACACAGAGTTGGCCGGATCGATCACGAGGCAGATTTTCCTTTAACCGGGCAACGTCCCGGGGAGGACGCCTTAGGAAGATGTCGTTTTCAGACGCTGAAGATCTTCTTGGGTTACTGTGATAACACGACAAAATCCAGTGTGGGTGCGCTCGTAGGCTAAATTGATAGCCGCTGCAGCGGTCTTATGAAGTTCAAGGGCCAACCGTTCCCGTTCGATCGGATCCAAATCGTCAAAGGTGTCACCCCAATGCGTCACCTGCTCCATGACCAGTGCTTCACGATAGGGGTCGAACTTGTCAGCCATTTTGCCTCGTGCCGAAAGTGGGATTGCAAGACAGAGTAACATGCCTGCCATGGATCGGAAAAAGGATCACCCTCCAGTATAATGATCCTACCGAAAGCGACAAAGTGGGTCGCTCGATTTGACTGCTTCTTTGAGGGTTACAAGGTATGGGTCGTGGACCGATTGTGATCGCGGGCATTTTCGGAATTGCCGTGATAGCCACAGTTTTTAGCCTCTCTTTTCGTTATCGAGCGACTCACGAGGCACTCAATTTTTGGGGTCCCCAGGCCAGTCGCTTGATCGCCAGTCCCGAACATGTTGAACTCTGGAAATTAGAATCACGCGATTCCCTGGAGGGAGAATCTCCACCAGGCCACGTGCTGACGATCGCAGACAAAGCGTATTACGCAGGAGAAAGGCGAGAAGTAACCCGGGCTCCCGGTTTCAAAAATGCCCAATCCGCACTGACGCTAAGCAAAAGTTTTGAATGGGATCCCGAGAATTGCAATCCGACCTGGTCCCATGCCCTGGTATTTTCTCGTGGTGAAGAAACCACTCATGTGGTACTGAGCATAGACTGTGCGTGGGTTTATTCGCCAAGCAGAAAAAAAATAGCCAGTGTGAAGCCAATTGTTGAGGGCCTTGCCAAATTGTTCGAGCAACAGTTAGGCTCCTGACTTATGGATATCAGTTTTGGATACAGGAAGTTGTTTTTAATTGTTGGGTAAATCTTTTTAGGAAAACGTATCAATGGATAGTTTGCCACGTGTCGGTATTGTGATGGGCAGTGACAGTGATTGGCCTAAAATCAAAGGCGTAAAGAAAGCACTCGATGAATTTGAGGTGGAGTGCGAGGTGCGTGTCATGAGCGCCCATCGGACTCCCGGGATTGTAATGGAGTATGCCCAGACTGCCACGGAACGTGGGTTGCAGGTGATTATTGCGGCGGCCGGCGGGGCGGCCCATCTGGCGGGTGTGGTCGCGGCCCATACGCCATTGCCCGTGATTGGCCTTCCGGTGCCCACACCCGATTTAGGAGGGCTCGATTCGTTGCTCTCTACGGTGCAGATGCCGGGCGATGTCCCGGTTGCCAGTATGGCCGTGGGTATGGGCGGACCGCGCAATGCGGGCCTTTTCGCGGTTCAAATTTTAGCCACGGGTGACGATGTGCTGAGGGAGAAGTTCTTGGATTTCAAGCTGAAACTTGTGGAAAAGATCAAGGCAAAAGATGCTGCGTTGCAAGCGCAGATTGAGTAAAAAATCAATCTCTTAATTCAGTGTCTGAAGATTCTCGGCGACGATCTATTTTCCAGAGCAGGGCTGCCGGATCTGTTTCTGAACAGAGT
>JAUWIQ010000379.1 GCA_030605285.1 Planctomycetota bacterium | reverse complement strand
GGTGAGAAATTTGTCGTAACCTTTAAGCCGGGTAAGGAGATGGAAGAGCGGGTCCGTAATCTGGAGAGAGCAGATTCGGCGGATGATGCGCCTCGCCAACTCGGCGAATCCCCCCCGGCAGTCGATGCACGGGGTGCCTCAACCATCAGGCCGCCCCCAAGTTACGGTACGAATTAAGGGGTTAGTGGCCGTGGGCCCGGTTCCCGTCCGGGTTGCAAATTAGGTTTGGCCGTTGCGCGGAATATGTGATGAACAAGTTAAATTGAGCTGAAGAGGGCTTCCTTTGGAGGCAGGGAGATGGATGCCGCAGCGTCCAAGGATGATCGCTGCGGTGCTGTACGAAACGGGACACTTCGTTTTTCTCATCATGGAGGATGTCAAAAATGCGCCGATTGCTCTTTGGCGTGATTCTGGGTGCTAGCTTGGCCGCCGGCAGTGGATGTTTCCTGCCTATTTATTCGGGTGATCCAGCGCGTCGGACACAACAACTGATCTACACATCGGAAGATCTACGGAATTTTGTTGAGGAGTGGGAGCGAATTTGGTTTCTTGATCAACCAGGGCACCTGACTCCGTACAACACGCACGGCGGTATTATCTAGCACGCGCTGGGCTTTGCGCGGCTAGTATCGACGATGTAGGAAGGTTAGATTGACCGCTTGCAGGCCCCCTCAGCGCGACGGGCGCTGTGGCTGCGCGCCTTGGATTTGACTCGATAGTGTAAATGGCGACCGGTGTCCGCGAATTCCGCCCAATCCTGCCTGCTCGAGGTTAGCCTCGGACGACTTCGGCTGCCGAATCCGATCCTGGTCGCCTCGGGTACCTTTGGTTACGGCCGTGAGATGGAGCGCGTAATCGACCTCTCGCGACTGGGCGGCATGATCCCTAAGACAATTACCGCCACGCCCCGAATTGGGAACGCGCCCTGGCGCACGGTAGAGACCGCTGCGGGCATGCTCAACTCGATCGGCCTGGATAATGATGGCATCGAAGCATTTCTAACGCACCACCTTCCCTACCTGATTTCTTTGGGTATTCCCACGATTGTGAGTATTGCGGGTCGCAACTGCGATGAATTTGTGGCACTGGCTACAGAGCTCAACCAGCAGGAGGGTGTTTCGGCGATCGAGTTGAACATTTCATGCCCCAACGTAAGTGGAGGAGTCGATTTGGGAACGGATCCGGCGCTTTGCGAAAAGGTTGTCCGCGGTTGTCGGGCTGCGGGTGGGCTGCCCTTAATCGCAAAAATGACACCGAACGTGTCTGATATCGCCGTCATTGCTCGGGCCGCCCAAAATGGAGGAGCCGACGCGGTTTCAGCGATCAATACCTGCCTGGGAATGGCAGTGGACTGGCGCCACGCCAAGCCCCTCTTAGCCAATGGGATGGGGGGGCTGAGTGGTCCCGCAATCAAGCCGATCGCACTCCGCGCGGTCTACCAGATCGCGCAGGCCATTGAGATACCGGTCATCGGGATCGGGGGCATTGCCACCGTGGACGACGTGATGGAGTTTCTCGTGGTGGGAGCCACTGCGGTCCAGATTGGTACGGCCAACTTCTATAATCCGACCGTGGCCACGAAGATCTTGGACGCTTTGCCTGCGGCGATTGCCGAGTTGGGTGCTACGGAAGTCTGCGATGTAGTAGGACGTCTTGAAGTCAAGTCTCCAGTGCACGACAACTGCTAGTCAGATGGGACCAGGCCATGCGAGTTCTCTCAGGAATTCAGCCCACCGGAAGATTCCATTGGGGAAATTACTTCGGTGCAATCCGTCAATATATCGAATTGCAGAATGAAGACAGCGCCTATTATTTTATAGCCAACTTGCATGCGCTGACCACGGTTCGTGATCCAGAGGTTTTGCGCGGATATACGGTCGCTGCGGCGATCGACTTATTGGCACTCGGTTTGGATCCGAATCAGGCGACTTTGTTTGTTCAATCGGACATCCCCGAGGTGTCTGAGATCACCTGGTTGCTGATGACGGGAGCACCGATGGGGCTTTTGGAGCGCTGTCATGCTTATAAAGACAAAAAGTCACGCGGTATGTCAGCGGATGCGGGCCTTTTCAATTATCCAGTGCTGATGGCTGCAGATATCCTCGCCTACGATTCAGAGATTGTGCCGGTGGGTGCAGATCAACTTCAGCATATTGAGGTCTGTCGGGATCTGGCGGCCAGTTTCAACCATCATTTTGGTGAAGTGTTTCGTATGCCGCAGGCAAAAATTCTGGATTCTTCGGCCAAGGTGCCAGGTACGGATGGCGAAAAAATGTCGAAAAGTTATCACAATACTTTGGAAATTTTTGAGTCGCCCAAGTCGCAACGAAAAAAAATCATGCGGATTACTACGGATTCGCGGCCCATGGAGGAGTCCAAGGATCCCGCAGGAGATGCGCTCTACCACCTGTATTGTCTGGTTTCCACGGAGTCGCAAGCCGCGCAGATGGCAACCATGTATCGCGAGGGAGGGTTTGGGTACGGCGAGGTCAAAAAAGCACTTGCGGATGCGGCAGAAGCCTATTTTGCGGAATCCCGCGATCGTCGGGAAGGATTGGCAGCAAATCCCGCACGTATCGAAGAGATTTTGGCAGACGGTGCGGCCCAGGCCCGCCAGAAGGCAGGTGAGGTACTCCTCCGGGCGCAGCGGGCATGTGGCATCGACGTTCGCCCCTGGGATACATAAGCATGGATGTTCTGGGTATTGGCAGCGACATCATCGAGTGTCTTCGCATTGCAAAGATGATCGAGCGCCATGGAGAACGATTTCTCTGCCGCGTCTTCACGGACCACGAAATCCAGTACTGCCAGCGTCGGCATGCGGCGACCCAGCATTTCGCGGGACGCTGGGTTGCCAAAGAAGCGGTCCTTGAGGCCCTCGGTACACGTTGGGTTTCGGGGATCACCTGGCGCGACATGGAGATTCGCAATGATTCTACCGGGGTACCTCGAGTTGCCTTTCGAGGCGGCCTGCGGGATGTGGTGGAGCGCGCGAATATCCACGAATTTCAGATCAGCATCTCCCACTGCCGCACGCATGCGATGGCCTTCGTACTGGCGCTGCGCAGTCTCGGTTAAATACGGCGAGGCGGGCCAATTATTGGGATTCCTTCTTTTTGCGGCCGCCCTTCTTTTTTGTGGCTCCCTTTTTCGTACTGCCGCCCTTCTTTTTTGTGGCTCCCTTTTTCGTACTGCCGCCCTTCTTTTTTGTGGCTC
>JAUWIQ010000273.1 GCA_030605285.1 Planctomycetota bacterium | reverse complement strand
ATGAGCTTCAGTAAAATTGGGGTAGGCTTCGACCGCGCGCCGAAAATACTGCTCGGCATCGGCAGCCCGCGCGGTACGAGCTTTAATTGCACCAAGATTGTATAGGGCGGCCGCCAGATTCGGCTCAAGGCGCAAGGCTGAATGTAAGTGCTTTTCGGCCAATTCCGTATCATCGAGGCGAAGACAGATGATTCCCAGTTTGCTATGCGCTTGTGCAAAATCAGGGGCAAGCTGGATGATCTCCTCATACGTACGCTTTGCGGTGTCGAGGTCGCCCACTTGCGTGACCAATCTGGCGGCTTGATACAGTAATTGCGCGTCGTCCCGGTCCATTAAATGATGGATACGAGGATGTTGGATGGCCCGTCCAGAGAGCCCTGTTGTCTGATTGAGACGCTGATCGCGGTTGTGTTTCGAATAGTGCAGGTCAGTAAGCAGGTCTTCCGTCGTAACGGGGCCTTTGTAGATTACAGATAACTTTCCATCTGCGTCGATCAGAAAACTAGAAGGAATCGGCAACGGCTGCTGGAGTGGAATATGGAGGTCGTGAATCTGTTGAAGTGTGTTAATCAAATCGGGTGTCGCGCGGCCTGCCGAAAAGGAAAATCCGAGTTGGTCGATCAGCTCCTGGGCAATCGCTGGATCCGTCTGGTCGGTTCCCAGTCCATCGACTGTCAGGGCGACAACGGTAATGTTTGCCTCGCGAAGCTCTTTCTCGTGGGTCGTGAATTCTTTGAGTTCCTGAATACAGGGAGCACACCAGCTAGCCCATAGATTGACGAGTACGGGCTTGCCATTGCCGAACGTAAGTGTCTGTTCTGCATCGTCAAAGGTCTTGTAGGCCAACTTCGGCATAGGCATCAACGTCATCAGCGGAGCGCGCGCCCGGTTGGCTGGAGAAGGATGCGCTGTCAGTTTTGATTGAAGTGGGGTCGTCGGTCGCTGGGTTTCCCAGAGCTGGCTTGCTCCCGTACCCTGAACCAACTCGTAATGCTGATTTGGCTGCAGAGAAACAAATTCTTCAGTTTGGCCCCCGGGCCAGTGGCCCGTCAGTTTTATGATTTGATCGGCTTGGCCAAGACCAAAATGCAACCACTTGCTATTTTGAGATAGAAAACCTTCGCCGGTCTGCAGCGTCTTAATTAAGGGAGGGGCGACGGTAGTTGCGGGCCGCACTCGCGATGCGAATATCACATTGCTGCGGGTGGCAGTGCCGATCGCCTTGGGCGTTCCCAATACGACTTCGACTCGCGCCCCAATCGCATCTCGGTTTGTAGTAGTTCCATTGCCAATCAGTCGCACTGCCAAAAAGTGATTGCCGGTAGAAATATCATTGCGCATAAAGCGGATTCGTGGCGCATTGCGATTGGAGATCCAAATATCCTGATCTCCATCGTGGTCCCAGTCGACAAGTAACAATCCTCTTCCGTCATCGTCCAAATCGAGACCGGAAACGGCCGAGATGTTGGCAAAGCGGCCCTTGGCAGTTGATGTGCCTGTTAAATTAAGAAAACAGCAATGACGTTCGTATCCACTGAGAGAACGACCTTGTTTTGTCATCGTGCCCAGATCGATTGACGCAGATCGTTTGTCGGACGGTTGTGCATGATCAGGATGGGATGGCTGCGACATGACCTGTCGCCACATAAAGCTTCACAAATCTCCCGAATCGTCGACCCCGGTCAGGTACCCGTTTGCAACAACCAAATCCTCCCAACCATCGTTGTTGAGATCGACGAATTGGTTACTCCAGGCCCAACGTCCTAGTTCAACGTGGGCCGGTTGGCTTACATCGGTGAAACTGCCATCGGTCAAGTTCTTCAGAAGCGTATTGCCGCGTGCAGACCGCTGCAAGCGATTCTTTGCATGATGGTCGGATGCTTTAAACTGGGGCTGATGTGTGATTCGATGTCCCGCCGAAGACCACATGTTGCTGACGTAAGTGTCCATCCAGCCATCACGATTGTAATCCGCCCATGCGATGCCCATGCCTGAGGCACTGTTTTCAATTCGGGCTTCCTCCGAGATATCCTGGAATGTGCCGTCGTCATTCCGATACAGGTTGTCGCGACCGAAATCGTTCGCAACATAGATGTCCTGATCCCCATCGTTATCAAAATCTTCCCAGGCGGCGGCAAAGCTATATCGATGATTGTTCACATTGAGACCAACCTGCTTTGTCACATCGGTAAAAGAGGCATCCCCATCGTTTCGCAGCAGCCGGTTCCTGGCGCCATTATTGGCATCATGAATAAGAAATACGTGCCCTTGGATCGCAGTCTGGTCAGATTCCAGCGGTTCGTAGAAGAGGTTTCGATTGTAGGCACAGACGTACAAATCCAAGTCGCCGTCATTGTCGTAATCTGCAGCAGAGAGTGACATCGTGTCATTGCTTGTCTCAATCAGGTTGCGGTACGCAAAGCGTTGTTGGTTGATGTTTTCTGCAAGCAGGACTCCTCCTCTGATTGCGACCGCCAGATCCTGGTCTCCATCATTGTCCCAATCTATAAACAAGGCACTGCGAGAGTCCTGCAGCCAGTCTGCTTCCCATGCTTCTGAAACATCGGTTGCGGTCCCATCCGGGTTATGTAGTAACAAACGGTTCGGCAGGCCATTTTCTTGACAAAGATAAAGATCTTCGAGCCCATCTCCGTTGGCATCGCCCACTGCGATTCCAGGTGTATTTACTCCAAAATCATAGCCGCCGTTGCGACGTTCGTGTCGCATCGTAGTGCTGCGTTGGAACCAGTGGTTCATGCCCTGAAGCAACTGCTGTTTATAACTCGCATTTGCGTTCAATACCGATTCCGTGCAGTCGGAAAAAAAGGCCCCTCTTGGTTCCCGTGTTCGTACCAGTTCGATGTCTTGAAGACGTAAGATGCGCATTTTGGGTAGCCGGTCCTGCTCTGCCAGGTCCCATTCGATCACCCACGTGGAGTGTTGTTCGATCATCCCATTCGGAGTTTTTCCCGAGCAAGAAAAAAATTGTTTGGTGATGATTTTCTCACCCACGGGTTCGACGCGGATAATCTTTGCTTTGTGGCGGATCTGCTCGGTTCCACGAAAGATTGCAAACAGTCGCTCGAGCGACTCGGCAAATCCGTCCGGACCGGAATAAGTCGGTAATGTCGCGACAGCTGGCGCATTGCGAGCCGCAGTTGCCTGACGATGATGAGGAGCCCTCGCCGAATAGCGCAAGATTTCAAAGGTCGCGTCTTGGTAAACCTTGTTGTGGCTTTCCGGAAAAACCGCTTCACAAAAAACATCATTCGTAACGAGCGATGCGGTATCGACGGCCGTGAGCGGTCGGTTTTGCAGCAGCAATGCGCCTAGATTTTTGAGCTGCTCTCCGGCGAGAAGGTTGAATTGTTCAGTGATCCATCCGTCCTGTGCGGGATTATCGAGATCGCCCCATTTTTGCTCGGTCGAGACTTTCTGCGGCAGCGCAGAATCGAACAACTTAATTTTTTCAAGAAGGGGAGCGCCGCCAGGGTCTATCACGATAAACCCTGGTCGCAGAAGCAGAGTGATACCAACTGCGGCGACGATCAACAGCGTGATCGCCGTGCATGGTTTTCTGGCCCAATCGTCGAACAAGACAGCCCCCTGGTGCTCGATATCGGAAAACGGCTAGCTTTATTTTAAATAAAATGGACATATTTTCCTATTAAATGGGCATATTTTCCTATTAAATAGTGTCAATCTAATCAACCTGTTGCTGACGGTATGGTTTTTGTGCCTGAAAAAGCTCAAGGCGAGACTGGAGCTGCAGTGCGATTGGTGGGGGCGCAAGCTGGATCGCCTTCTTCTGCCACTCGACCGCTTCGTCGAACTGTCCTGTTTCTGCATAGGCGGCGGCCAGAGTATCGAATGTACTGAAGTCCTTCCAATGGAGCAGCTCGCAGGATTTTTTTGCATTTGAGAGGGCCTGCGGACCGTTTCGAATTGCTGTATCGGGACAGGTGGATTGAAGCCAGGCTAGGTTATTGTAACCTCGAGCATCCCTCGGATTGAGTTCGATTGCTCTTTGGAAATCCTCCTCAGCATATTT
>JAUWIQ010000056.1 GCA_030605285.1 Planctomycetota bacterium | reverse complement strand
ATTTACGGTTATTCTCATCTAGGAGCTAACAAAAACACGCTCGTTTGAACCTTGCGCTCGCTTCACTGTGGCGGATTTCTGTCGGCGGCTCAGAAGATAGTGGCCGACACCCCACTCCCCGCCATTTCGAAATCGAAAGAGCTCGGAGCAGGCCATGAAAAACATTCGCCAGCGTTGTAGTTGAACACGCGACTCGCGTTGGGTTCGTTTACGGCAAAACAGCTCGATGAGTCGCTCGGCGTTCGCATCGAGGTTGTCGAGCCACGCCTCACAAGTGCGACTGTAGTGCGAGCCCTCGAGCAGCCATTGGGCATCGATTTCCATATCCTTGGAAAACTCGCCAAGTAGATTCGCGGAGGGCATGATGCCTCCAGTAAAGAAATTTTTTGCCATCCAGTTTGCAGGCCCCTCCGATTCAAACAAATAGGCGAACACGCGATGGCAGAAGATGTGGACGAATAATTTTCCATCCACTTTTAGCCAGTCGGATATTTTCTCTAGGAGTAGTTCGTAGTTGCGGACGTGTTCAAACATCTCTATCGAAACGACACGATCGAACGTCCGCTCCGTGGTGAAATCAGCGATATTCGAAGTCCGCACCTGAAGGTTATGAATTCCCTCCCGAGCGCAGACATATTCGATATATTCTCGCTGAGTCGCTGAATTGGATACTGCGAGCACCTTGCAAGCGGGATATTTTTCCGCGATCCACAAGGAAAGAGATCCCCAGCCGCAACCCAGATCGAGCACTTCCATTCCATTCTTGATTTCCGCCCGCTCGCAGGTCAACGCCAACATGGCCACCTCGGATTCGTCCAGCGACATCCGCTCACGCGGCCAGATACCACAGCTATATTTAAGTCGTTGACCAAGCACGGTACGAAAGAATTCCGTGGGCACCTCGTAATGCTGATGATTGGCATCTGCAGCGGCAATGACCAGCGGACTTTCGCGCAGTTCATTCACAAGTGCTGTGGTCGCCGAAGACACCTTTTGAATTTGCGACTTTGCGGAAGCAGCTCTTGCTGATTTCAAGAGTCGCCGCCGCAGCGAAAGTCGTCGCCGCAAAAGTCGTCGAATACCAAACCGGATCAACCAGTCCGGCAACCAGCGGGATTCCGCCAAGTCCACCAGTGATACTGACATGAAAAACCATCCTTTTCTACATTCTACGCTGGCTCTTAACGGTTAGTCTTTGCGGTAAAGAAATTGCGCCAGTCCAATTCGCCCCTCACGAAAACCGGCCTCACAGTAGCAGAGATAGTAATCCCACATGCGGATGAAACGCTCGTCGAATCCGAGTTCGCGTACGCCAGCGAGATTGCCCTGAAAACGCTCCCGCCATTGAGCAACGGTCATCGCGTAATGCAAGGCGAAATTGTGGACATCAATCAAGCTGAGTCGCTGCGTCGCATTGGCCGCTTGGTCGATCGCAGCGGGCGATGGCAGGCAACCGCCCGGAAAAATATAGCGTTGGATGAAATCGATGGATTGGCGATATCGATCATATTCATCGTTGCCAATGGTAATCGCCTGCAAAGCAAACAATCCCTTAGGTCGTAGTAGCTTCATGCACTGGCTGAAGTAGGTAGGCAGAAATTCATGGCCCACTGCTTCGATCATCTCGATTGAAACGAGCTTGTCAAAGATCCCATCCAGATCGCGATAGTCGCGTAAGAGCAACGTCACGCGGTCGCTTAACTTGTATTGCGCAATCTGGCGACGTGCATACTCGTGTTGTGCGTGGGAAATAGTCGTCGTCGTCACACGGCACCCGTACTTCCGTGCAGCGTGAATCGCAAAGCCTCCCCAGCCAGTACCGATTTCGAGTACATGATCGTCGGGGCTGAGTTGGATTGTCCGGCAGATACGATCATATTTGGCGACCGATGCTTCGCAAAGCGTCGCTTGCGGATGTGCAAAGATGCCAGAAGAGTACGTCATCGTTTCGTCGAGAAACAGTTCGAAGAATCGGTTGCTCAGATCGTAGTGGGAGGCAATATTCCGCCGACTAACCGCTTTCGTATTGCGGTTCAGGAGTCTCGCTACCGCGCGAAATAGAAAGCGAAATCGTGACCAACCACGATCGATCTCCCGCAGGGTGGCTGTATTGCGGATCATGAAGCGAAAGAACGTGACCAGGTCCTCGCAATCCCATAGATTCTGAAGATAGGCTTCCGCCGCCCCAAGACTCCCTAACGTGGCAAGGTAGCGGTAGGCACGCTCGTTACGGATATTGACCGTGACCTGCAAGTCAGTATTTTGGCGATCGCCAAATTCATATTCTGAAGAGCCTTCAAGCATTGTCAGTCGGCCGTGATTGAGCCGAGCAAGTCGGCGGAAGAAGGCTGTCCGGCATAGGGCGCAAATCGTAGTCGGCCAGCGGCGGCGAAGCGACCGAGTAGGAACCTCTTTCAAGTCCTCTAAGTCGCAACGTGCGGCAATGGTCGGGAAGCTTACTTTGGATGTGGAAAGAACGGACATTTTTTTAGCCAGAGTTTGAGTGCTTGAAAATAAATAGCCATCGTGATGCGCGCCGAGGTAACTGGATAGCGCAACAACAGACCGGCGAGGTGTCGGTTGTCGAGTGGTCGACGCGTTAACGTCATGTTCGCCTGAAACAGGGAGCGGCCTTCGGTGAAGGATGAAAGTTGTACGCTGAGCTGCTCGGCTGGCGATGTCAATTGCCAGCGATACTCCGCGTCCATGTCCATAAACGGAGAAACATGAAACTCCTTGCAGTGGGAGAACGCCATTTTGTTTTCCCGTTGGCTGCAGTTGCCTTCCCAAAGGATGTAATGATGCCGCTCCAGCCACGGAGTGTTGCTCACTTCGGCCACGACGGCTTCAATGCGCGTCGCTGTTTCGTCAAAGAGATAGAACAGATTGATCGGGCTGAAGTAGGCGCCAAAGTACCGCAGTTGGGTTAAAATCCGCACGGGACCGCGGGCCTCGATGCCCACCTTATCGCGCACATGTTCGCGCACTGAGAGGGCAAGCGGTTGATCGATAGGCCCCAAATGATCGTCGCGCAAGAATGACGCAGGCGCGAACCGACGACGGCTCAGCAGCGTCACAGAATCAAGCGCACCTGCCAGTTCGTCGAGATCAAGATAGGCCATAAACATCCGGTAGCGGAATGTATGGTCTACCGGACGAACTCGGGCGTGGGTGACAACGCCTTCATATAGGCAGCTTTGCATCTTCAATTCCTTTGCCAAAGTGAGCGCCAACTTCCAAAGCGCTGGCGACGCCGTCTTCGTGGAAACCATTAAAGCGGTAAGCACCACAGAAATAGGTGCCTCGCCGCCCATTCATTGCCGCAAACCTGCGTTGGGAGGCGATCGAATCCAACGAAAAGATCGGATGGCGATAGGTGAAATGCCGCAAGATCTTCGCCGAATCGATCGAGGCTGCTGGATTGAGTGTGAGGAGGATGGGTTGCGGAGAATCGATCCCCTGGAGCCGGCTGAGGTCGTAGGTAACACTTGCGGGTTGGTCTGCGGAAGCCGTCACTCGATAGTTCCAACTGGCCCAGGCGCGACGTCTCCTCGGTAACATCGATACATCCGTATGGAGTACCGCCTCATTTGTCTGGTAGGAAAATCCACCCAGTACGGAACGTTCCACCTCATCCGCATCCGCAAGCATTTTCAACGACTGGTCCGCGGGGGGCGCCAAGATTGCCACGTCGAATCGCTCTCGACAACCTGCGGATTCAATCGCAACATGATTCGCATGCCGAGAAATTGATTTTACCGGCGTGCCGAAGCGGATTCGATCGCGAAACGGAGCAATCAACGATTGCAAGTAGCTTCGCGAGCCGCCCGGAATCGTCTTCCAGGTGGGTCGATCACAAAACTGCAATAGACCGTGATTATTGAGAAACCGGATCATAAAGATCGCCGGAAAATCGAAAACGCTGCTGGGGCGTGCTGACCAGATCGCCGCGATCATCGGGATCAGGTACTGGTGGCAAAATCTCTGCCCATAGTTTCCCTGCTCCACAAATTGGCCAAGCGATATTTCGGTATCTCTCGCTGCGGCGAACTTGCGAGACCGTCGGTTGAAGCGAGCAATATCCGCAAGCATGCGATAAAATGACAGGCGCAACGCATTCCGGGGCTGTGCGAACAGTCCGCGCAAGGAGCTACCCTGGTATTCGATTCCCGTTTGGTCGCAGCGAACACTAAAGCTCATATCCGAGTCTCGTGCAGGCGTTCCTAGAATCTGCAGTAAGCGACTGAACATAGGATAGGTCCGGTCGTTAAAGACCATGAAACCTGTGTCGGCGACAAAGTGTTTGCCGCCTAGTTCGACATCCACCGAGTTGGCATGCCCTCCGGCGTAATTCCCAGCCTCGTAGATGTGAACTTCATGGTCCCGAGACAAAATTCTCGCGGCAACGAGCCCACTCACACCAGCACCGATAATAACGATCTTCATTGCAGATCCCGAATGGAAACGCTCATAAAAGATCCTCAGGATCGTCCGAGGCAATAAGCAATACAAACGCAGAACCGATACTGATACCGAACACAACACACCCGAATACGAATATGAAAACGTTATCCATCGATCAAGTCACTTTTTGCATGAGTAATGTTCCAAAAGAAAGGATGGAAGGGACCCAGAGCCCGACGAAGATCCCTTCCTGAGTATTGCCCGCAAACCAAAGGAATACGGAGAGCAAAAACGATGCGCCTGCAGCAAGAATAAATCCCGGTTTCGCGTATTTTCGACTCATATTTTGACCTCCCTGGGTAAGGATATAAAAATGTGTGTGTTCCTCGGTACTTCAGTCAACAGATTTCGGTTTTCTTGGAGAAGGAACATCTCAAGAGGGTGATGTCTTGACTTGGGTTCTCTGTTTTTCCGAACTCCTCCTCAGCTCATGGGCTCCGGTGTGGTGGTGGGCGGTCTTGTCTAGTTCGGCAGTCTGCTGCTCCGCCAAGCTGGCAATCTGATGCAGCATGCCACGGAATATTGGAGCGTGCAGTGGGGCCAGCGCGTACCAGTAAAGGATCCCAAACAATCCGCGCGGATCGAAGGATGCTGTTTGACGGATGGTGGAACCCGTACCATTTGGCTCAATTTCAAACTCGAGCCATGCGCGACCCGGTAATTTCATCTCCGCTTTTAGACGCAGGAGTCGACCCGGTTCAAATGCCTCAACTCGCCACCAATCGAGCGTATCACCCACACGCAATTCAACAGAATTGCGTCTCCCGCGACGTGAGCCAATTCCGCCTACTAAAACGTCAACCCAACCACGTATTTTCCAAAGAAGATTGGCGTGATACCATCCTCGGCGTCCTCCAATTTCTTGAATCGGTTGAAATGCCGACGACGGGGATACTGAAACATTGATCGCCCGAGTATCGACAAGGCGACGTCCGAATTGAACGCAATCACTACTCCTGGCACTTGGAGTGGAGGAACTTGGAGTAGAAGAGCATGCGTCGGACCAACGGGTCTCCGCGATTTCACGATCTTCGTTACTGATTGCCCTTTCAATGGCTTCGACAAGACCACGAGGCCGTACCGAGAAAACCCCGAGTGCCGCCGGTTTATTGACCACCGTCGGATTTCGCATGCTCTCCACCAGTTTCCGACCGATGCGGGCATAAATAGGTGTCACCAGTGCGAGCCAAATACTCGATAACCACGGTGTCAGCACCGGAACCGAGATCAACAGGCGCCGCAGGCCACGTTGGCGGGCATACTCCTGCATGATTTCTCCATAAGTCACACGATCCGGGCCACCCACTTCGAACGTGAGATCCCCTCCCCTTTGCCAATCGAGTGCCGAGAGCAGGTATTCGAGGACATCCTCAACAGCGATCGGCTGAGCAAGCGTACTGACCCACTTCGGACAGATCATCACGGGGAGTCGCTCGACCAGTGCACGCACAAGTTCAAAGGACAGGCTTCCCGAGCCAATTACAATCGACGCACGTAATTCGATGACCTGACAGCTCGCCTCCCTCAGCAGGTTCCCCACCTCGTGCCTGCTTCTGAGGTGTGGCGAAAGCGAATTCCCGTCATCTCCGAGTCCGCCTAAATAGATGATTCTGCGAACGCCGGCACGCGTCGCTGCGTGGGCGAACGTCCTGGCGGCTTCCCGGTCGGCGGCCTCAAAGCATTCCGCTGAACCCATCGAATGAATAAGATAGAAAGCGGTGTCGACTCCCTGCATCGCGGAATGCAGCACGCTAAAATCCATAACATCGCCAGCGATGATTTCGGTTCGTTCGGAAACCTGACCCGCAAGGCGTTCGGGCTGACGAACCACACAGCGAAGTCTGGCATTCCGCTCTTCAAGCTTGGAAAGCAAGCGGCCGCCGATGTAACCCGTTGCTCCGGTGAGCAGTATGATCGGATGGGAGTCGCAGGTACTCATGGGATGATTATCCTTCGGGAATAAATGAATCGAGTCCAAATTCGGCAGTCATGGATCGCAGCTTCTCCATGGCCCGTTCGCTAATTTGACGGGCACGTTCCTTGGATACGTTTAGCATTTCACCGATGTCTGCAAATGTTTTTCTGGTTTCCCCATTCTCCAGTCCAAAACGCATCCGCATGATGAGCTGCTCGCGCGTGTTGAGCCGCAACAACATGTTGGAAAGCGTGTGATGAAGTGAACTATCGAGTGGACTGGTGGAATCTGTTTCCGAATACGAACTCTGGACCGCATCAAGACCTTCTCGATTGGTAGCAAAACGCTGATGCACTTTCTGGCCCTTTTGAATGTGACGATATAATGCACAGCGGATGGCTCGAGTCGCATAGGTGCTGAAGCGGAATCCTCGGTCATAATCAAACTTCTCAACTGCCCGCATCATCGCCGTGATTCCTTCGCTCAGCAGGTCATCGAGTGGGTTGCGTTTGTTGGCAAAAGTTTTTGTGATCGAAATTACGAGTCGAATGTTGGACTGAATGATATGATTGCGAATCCGTTCTGCCCGCATGAGCATGTCATCGATCTTATCCAGAGCCTTGGCGTCTGGAGTTTTGATGTTGAGAGATGTGCGCAGGACATTGGCTCTGAACTTGAGAAAGTTCATACGGCGAAAGAGGGCGATTTCCTCTTCACGGGTCAAAATCGGGGTATCGCAGAGTTGGGCAAGATTGCCAGGAATCACACCAATGCCATCGAACACCACAGAGATCGACACACCTTGCTCTACGGCTCGTACACGTTGGGCTTCGTTGCCGAGATCTTCGTCCAAGGAGGGATCAAAACTCGAATTTGCGATGAAGCCCGTCTCTCGGGAGAGGGTGTTCCTGGCTCGTTGGGCCAAGGCTGCCGAGAACCGTTTCACCTGCTGGCACGAAAAAGAGGGCTCTGCAGTTTTCATCAAGGTCGTATTCATGGGAGAAGCTCCAAACACCGACAAAACATTAAAAACGTTCAAAACGTTCACATGCATTCTATCGGCAGCCTGGCAGAAGGTCAAGTAAAAAACGTTCAAAACGTTCAAAATATTCTGTGACTGGACGTAAGTCGTTAAATAGCAACAAATATAGCCCTGATGCTCTTATTTTTTTGCTGCGGGCCGATATACTGTGGCAGCCCCAAGGGTCCTCTTAAGAGGAAAATATTCGTTCAATTCGGCCTTTCTGTGTTTCGTCATGCGTGAAAACCTCACCTCTAAACAAGTGGCGCGGGCCCTCCAGGTCAGCGAGTCCTCGATCAAGCGGTGGTGCGATAAGGGGGTACTCCCCGTGGCTTACACCGCGGGAGGGCACCGTCGCATACCCTTGAGCGGCCTCATCGAGTTTTTGCGGGCAAGCAAACAAGAGCTGGCCCGCCCCGAACTTGTGGGGCTTCCCGCCACGCCCGGTCGCACGGTGCGTGGTCTGGATCGTTCCGCCGGGCAATTCTGCACTGCCTTGCTCCAGGGCGATGAAGAGGTTTGTCGCCAAATCGCCCTGGACCTCTATCTGGGAGAACACGCCGTCAGCAGCATCTGCGACGAGGTATTTTCCAAGGCATTTGATGATATCGGCCAACGCTGGGAAGCGGGCGAAGTCGAGGTCTATCAGGAGCGACGCGCCTGCAATCTCGTGATGCGGGTCATCAACGAACTGCGTTCCTTCCTCCGCACGCCAAGCGCCGACGCTCCGGTAGCAATTGGGGCAGCACCCCAGGGTGATCCGTACAGTCTCGGGACCACGATGGCGGAAATCGTGCTGCGCGAATCGGGATGGAATGCGAGCTCGCTCGGTGGCAATCTACCGTTCACCACGCTTTCGGCCGCCATCAAGGAAAACCGCCCGCGATTATTCTGGCTTAGCATCAGCAGTCTCGAGGATGAGGATGATTTTCTCAGCGGCTACCAAGAGCTCTACGAATGCTTTGGTCTCGATGTGGCCTTCGTAGTCGGGGGGCGCGCGCTGACTGCCGAGATTCGTCAGGAGATGAAGTACGCAGCATATTGCGACAACTTCCAGCACATTGAAGCATTTGCCAGAACCCTCCATGCCGGCGAGTAAACGCGCCGGAGGGGTGTTTGGGGTTCTTCATTATCTATCACCCGGAAAAAGCACTCCGCTGCGCCGGGTCACCTTCAATATTTTACACAATCGTGACGTTTTCATACAATGCATGGGTTGTTTCACTGTTCATCCCCCCACGATCCGCGCCACCCCTTTGCCTATCGCATGCACAACGCAACAGACGATCGAACCGAACTGCCAAAAAGAAAAAAACTCCGCGTCGTTCTCTGGATCGGCGGCATCGTCGTGGCGCTGCTCCTTGTGTTCCTGTGGCAACT
>JAUWIQ010000117.1 GCA_030605285.1 Planctomycetota bacterium | reverse complement strand
GTTGTATTCTCGCTCGTTGTTGTATTCTCTTGGTGACTGTTCGGCACCGCACCGCCGTTCGGAATGACTGCGGTGAAGACGCGTGGCCGGGTCCGAGTCCTTTTAGTCCAGCCGGTTTCGTCATGATCTCGATACCCGCTACCCGAACGCCGATCCAGTGGATCTTGCGAAAGGTCGATTGCCTGATCGACTACCAGACGATTCCCATCGGGTGTGATGAGCCGCAAATAAAGGTCCAATAGCTTTTGCTCAGGCGGTTTGCCTACCCAGGGGAGTTCTAGCAACAGGCCCTCTCCTGGTGGGAGGCCTTTGGAAATCATCCCCATTTGTTCTGGCGAAAACTTCCAGTTGCTAATGCGGGCTTGTTTTTCGGTGTATGCGCTTGGATTAAGAACCGCGATCGACAACTCACCGATCGGGGATACGATCTGATTGGCTGCATTACGTGGCTCCAGCAAGATCCAGATGCCACCAGAGTCCGATTCGCCAGCGTAAGCACCGACTTTGTCTTGCCCAAGAGCAAGGCTTGCGACGATGGGGTCCAGCGGCCGTTCCCCATCGGCTAGCGGTGTCGGCACGGCAGGATCTTTCAGAACCGATTCCTGGTATCGGGCCAGGGTAACCTGATCCAGCAGCGGAGAATTCCATTGGCTGCCAATCAGCTGTTCCGCGATGGAATTGTCGCTGAACGGATGCGCCCGGAGTTGGTTTTTAGAGCCCTGTTCACTTCCAGGTAATTCAATTTTTGGACCCTTAAAACCATCGGGTAATTTGATGCTTGGTGGCACCAGCTTGACACCCCCATCGTCGTTTTTGTGGCCCGATCTGGAAGAACATTCACCGAGTGCCACACTTTTTTTCTGGCAAGCCTGATTCTCTTGGCGACATTCAGCCAAATAGGATTTGTAGGTTTGGATGTAATCCCGAAGCTGATAGATCATGTCCTCCTGATAGCGGAGTTCACGTTCGAGAGCCTCCGTGCGATGAGGCGTTTTACATCCCGTAGTCCAAATAATGAGGATCAACAGGCTAAGCAATCCTTGCCAGCGCTTCATGGTTTTCTCGCTTACGCATCCATGCGGTTGATTATGCGATCAATCAAGTTGTACTTTAATGCTTCCTCAGGCTCCATAAATCGATCACGATCGGTATCCGCCTCAATACGGTCTAGCGGCTGTCCGCTGTGTTTGAGCAATATTTGATTGAGTCGATTCTTCGTGTTCTTAAATTCCTTTGCGTGGATCAGAATATCCTCGGCCGTTCCCTCCATGCCAGCCAATGGCTGATGGATCATGATTCGCGAATTAGGCAGGGCGTGTCGTTTGCCCTCAGCCCCCGCTGCCAGCAGGACAGCACCCATCGAAGCGCACTGCCCAATACAATAGGTTGCGACATCGCACCCCACTAATTGCATGGTGTCGTAGATTGCTAAACCGGAAGTTACACTTCCACCAGGCGAGTTGATATAAAAATGGATATCGCTCTTTGCATCATCTGACTGGAGAAATAATATTTGCGCCACAATGGCATTGGCCACTTCGTCATTCACGCCAGACCCGAGAAACACGATTCGGTCTTTGAGCAGACGGCTATAAATATCCATCGCCCGCTCTTCGCGACCACTTTTTTCAATGACGTAGGGGATCAATGGCATCGGTAGCAAATCTCCAAGTTCTTCTCTACCTAGTTAACTTACCTGGATAACCGTCTCAGTCTTCTTCCTCATCGTCGGATATCGACTTGGTAATGATTTCATCGACAATGCCATAGGCTTTGGATTCCTCGGCCGTCATGTAGTAGTCCCGATCAGTATCCTTGGCAATTTGTTTCATTGTCTGCCCGGTATGCTCACTAAGTACCTCATTGAGTACCTCACGTGTTTTAATAATTTCGTCGGCCTGGATCTCAATATCCGAAACCTGACCACCCACCTGGCCGTAGGGTTGATGAATCATCACTTTGGCGTGGGGCAGTATGTATCGCTTGCCTGCGGTACCACCCGCCAATAAAATCGCTCCCCCGCTGGCCGCCAACCCAACACAGTAGGTGGTAACCGGGCAACTGAGGATTCGCATCGTATCGTAAATAGCCAGCGTGGAGCTGACGCTCCCACCTGGAGAATTGATGTAAAAATTGATGTCCTTGCGACGGTTTTCACTCTGAAGATAGAGCATTTTCATCACCAATTCGTTGGCATTTCCGTCGTGGATTTCTCCCTGCAGAAAAATAATCCGATTCTCCAGAAGCAGATCACCGAGCGTCATTTGACGCTGCCGCTGGTAATCGCGATTCAATTGCGGATTGGCCACCGGTCGGGCCGTTGAACTGGTGGCTCCGTGCGTTGGAGAACCGAAGAAATCAGTCATCAACCATCCTTCCGTGCCAAACCACTCATCTTAGACAATGCGGTCGTCCGCGCGGTCCGCTGAGTGTCGTTTCCTTCCGCAAAGTGCGCTTGCTAAAAGTGCCCTTACTAAAAGTGCGCTTACTATGGGCGACTGCCCTTATGTGTGGTCTTTCGGGGTGACGAGTTCTTCTTGTTCCCCATGGGTGGCAACCGGAATCTCCGATTCTTCACCACCACCCACAGCCAGATCGACCGCCTCAACATCGCCCCCTCCAGGCTTGAATTTCACATCCTTGAACTTGGCGTGTTCGAGTACGAACTCGATCACCTTGCGTTCTACAATCTGATTTCGCAGGCTATCCATCAGATCCTGTTTCTCGATTTGAGCGCGAACACGTCGCGGCGTATCGCCAGTCTGCATCGCAATCAAGGCGATCTCCCGATCATAATCTTCTTCTGCGACCTCGACGCTTTCCTCCTCGGCAATTCGCTCGAGAATAAAATGTTCTCGCAGTGCCGTGGCCGTCGTCTGCTGGCTATTTTGACGCAATTCATTAACATGAGCCTGGATATCCGCTTCTGGAAATCCGCTACGACGCAACTCCATCACCTTCCGCTCCAACTCACGACCGCTCTGCCGTCGGAGCATCTCTGGCGGCAGTTCCCATTCGGCCGCAGCAGTCAGCAGATCAGTGATTTGCTGTCTCGCTCGTTGCTGCTGCTGGTATTCCAACTGTCTCTGCAGGCTGTCCCGAATAGTATCCCGGAGGTCTGCTTCGGTCTCAAAATCTCCCAGCTGTCCGAGAAATTCAGCGGTCATTTCCGGCAGCTCAAATTTTTTGACATCCAGAATCTCAAACTCAATGTCGATCTCTTTACCCGCAAGCTCTGTGTTATGTGCGTCCTCAACCAGCCGAATTTTGGCCTCTCGACGGTCACCCGATTTAGTACCCTGCATTAACGCACCAAAGTTTTCGACCTTGCCATCACGGAAACTTAGTGTGTCTCGGACGCAGAAGGTCTGCTCGAAAGATTCTCCGATGGCATGGCCTTGATGCGATACCGAAATCGCAGTGGTGATATAATCGCCTGCTGCGAGGGGCTCGTCGGTAGGAACTTGTCGTCCATAATCGATCAATACGCGGTTCGCTTGCTCATCAATGTCCTGATCGGTAAAGTCGGCTGTCGGCCGTTCGATTTTGATCCCCTTCCAGTCCGGTAAATCAAATTCAGGACGAACCTCTAGGTCAAATTCAAAGGACATCGGGCCCTCATCCGGCACCTCGACCGCGGCCAGATCGATATCTGGCTCGCTGATCGCCGCCAGATTATGGTCTTCGTTCACTTGGGTCATGCTGTCCAATAACAGCGACCCCTTGATCTGGTCGCCAACATCTTTGCGGAATCGGGCTTCAATGAGCTTGCGGGGAGCCCGCCCAACACGAAACCCAGGTACGTTGGCCGTGGGCATCATTTCGCTGAAGGCATCATCGAAGTAGCGATCGATATCCTCACGGGCGACCGTCACCGTAATGTGCCGCTGACATGTGCTAGGGCTCTCGATTTGAACCTCAAGATGCAAACTCTCCGCTGCTGCTTCCTGCTCAACATCCACTTCAGGTGTTTCTTGCAATTTGTCGCGAGCCATCTTGGTCTGTCGGGCTATCAAACGGGTTGTTGTATAAATGCCAAAGGCGTGTTGGGCAGCCAAACGGGTCGCTTGATTCAGGAACCAACGACCAAACGGACTGCCAGTCAATCGCCAGATTGTCAACAATCAATATTTATAAGGAGCGGGTGATGGGATTCGAACCCACGACAACAACGTTGGCAACGTTGTGCTCTGCCAACTGAGCTACACCCGCCTGATACCCATGAAAAGTTGCTCCCGACAACAGCCTGTTTGCTCACCATGGCAGATTTGCTCACCATGGCAGAAAGGTTAGACAAACCAACAGAAATAGGCCGGGAGGAAATTCGTCGGATTATAGGGTCGCCGGTGAGGCACGCAAGCCCAATCGACAACCCTCAGGCAGGTTAAATCTTGGTGCGACCCTACGTCAAGGGGCGACGAAAACGATTGTCAAAAAACATCTTACGGTTTGCCTCTGCTCCGCCAAATCAATAATGCCAGCATTGCTGGCCCAGAACCCTGTCCGCGGTCGGCTGGATCCACACGCGGGTGCCGCACAGCACCATCACCAGCTCCTTCTAAAATCGATACGCAATCTGGTTTCAATCCGTGCCGGGTGGTAAGCGTCGAGCCGCAGCAGCTTTGAGCGTGAAATAATATACTCTGGCAACCGATTTGGGCAAGCCAAAAATCGACTACAAAATTTCAAAGAATCCCTGCAAGATCAGGGATCGTTTTGCAAAGATCCACACGCAGCAGAAGCTAAGGCCCAGCAGGCCAAAGCAGACCATAAGTTTTCCGAGCGGATTCGATACCACCTCAACAACTTTTAATTCGGCCCTCAAGGCAACTCCAAAACGTTGCCAACCATTGCAGCTTTGCCCGGCGGAAGCGCCCCGTAGGACAATATTTCGGAAGGAAGAAAACGAATCGATTTCACATTGAACCTTGAGATGCGAAATTGTCAAAATATTACCAGACCAATCATATTTCCACCCCATCCGATCCATCATAGCAGTCAGTACAGGACCGAGTTGTTGCAATGTCATATTGTAAATAACCAGTCGGGGGCGAACGAGCATGGTCAGTAAAATAACGCATAGTACATAGAGGACAGCAACTAGCAGCCACACAAGGAACCCGAACCGAATCCGCGCTGGCTCAGGCAAGAATAGATTAAACGGTCCGACAAAAACCATTCCAGAGACGGCAACACCCAGCGCGTAAATATCTCGGGTGCCACCCATGAGTACAGGTCGACGAGACAAATTAAGCCAACCAAATAACAGCAGATAGACAGCCAATGGGCCGAAAGCCAGTGGGAAAAAGATAGAGGCCATTGCTTATCAGTCTTCGCTAAAATACAAGTTTGAATAAAAAACAGTCGGTACGGCGATGGCAAGACAGGGCCTGTTGAGTCCCAGCGCAGTTGCGATCAATCCTAGCCCCCCATGAGCGGGCCATGGTTTGTCCAGTCGTGATTGTCGGGGGAATTTCTAGGCGGACCCATGTTTTCTTCACGTTTTATTCTTTCCGGTTTGGCCTGCAGCTTCACCTGCTCGAGCCATTGGTCATGTTGCAGACAACCGAGATACCGGCGCGTGGCAAAAAGATCCCAGAGTGCCAAAAGAAGAATCCATAGAACCCAACTGGTAACGACTAGCCAGTACCAGCCAAAAAACAGTGCATCCGATGGCAGCCAAGGTGAAATAAAAATTGCGATGGCTGCAATCCCCAGCATGGCGCTTATCCGCATCCGCTGTTTAAATTTTTTTTTTGGAAAAACGGGCGGCACGGCTATCTGCTTGAAGACGAGCGTTCTCAAGGCGCCTTGCCCGTCGATGCGCTGCCGTCATACCGAACGCCAAGCAGAGCAGCAGCAGAGAAAAAACAAACGTCGCGGAGTTCATACAAAGGGCCTGATTCTGGCGACTACTGCGCAGTGCGCAACCACTCCAGCATCACCCAACCGACTTTGGCCAAGGAGTCTGCCGAGCAACGATTTGGGGTATCGTCCGCCGTGTGCCAATAGCGATTCACTGGAAATTTAGGATAATCAAAGTCAATGATTTCGCAGGTTGGGATTTTACCCACATTGTGCAGCATCAAATGGTCATCCCGGATAGGAGAACGCATTTTGGGATGGGTGCGGGCGATGAACTCGTTGACACCCAGTTTTTTAGCTACCGCCCAGATTTCCTTGGTCACCGGTCGGGTATCTTTCCACCAGACGCTATTGCGGTCCTGATAGATTTCCAAATGCCGGTCGCCGATCATGTCCAGCACCGCAGCTTTCTTATACTGATGTTCGGGAGGATTTTGGACGTAGTCACGAGCGAAGTATTCGGATCCCCAAAAATAGCGTTGGGGGGGGGAATCTCCAAACACAAATTCCTCGGCATCCACGAGTAAAAAATCGACCCCATAATGGCCCCGGAGTTCCGGCATCTGGTGTGCCAACTCCATTAAGAGAGCCACCCCGCTGGCTCCATCATTCGCACCGAGAAAAACATCTCCGCGCTGGTGACTGGGAACACGAGGATTGTCTCCCTGGGGGCGGGTGTCGTAGTGGACGCAGAGGAGAATACGGTCACGTCTTTCCGGATGCCACTGGACGAC
>JAUWIQ010000312.1 GCA_030605285.1 Planctomycetota bacterium | reverse complement strand
CTTTCTCCGGAACAGAGCAAAAACCCAAGCTCTGCGGCAATCAGCGCGGCCGGAAGACTGTGGAACATGCCGCGATGCACTGTAAATCGCCGCATCAAGGGAAAGATCCCAAAACGAATCGACAAATAGATGGTTGCGCCCAGGACAACTAGCCATTCCGACGACAAACCCATTTGGCCCAAACGATCCATCAGCAACATGGGCACGACCGCCGCGGTGAACGCCACAGGTTCCCGCAGGGGGACCCCCGTGTCACTGTCTAAATCCGGAAGCATTCCTGCGACCGAACATAAACCGGTGCCCAACACCCAGGTCGCAATCGGAATCTCTCCGTTGGCATCACGGAGGAGCAGGGCCCCCGCGCCTCCATAGGCAATCCCGAGTACCGAACTGGTGGTAATATGTGTTTTAAAACCGGCCATCAACAATGAGTCCTGTCAAAAATAGATGCCGTAACGGAATGCGGCCACAAAATGGATGGGGAACAATAGGTCATTCATGTGCAGGAGCCAACATCATTTATACCGCATTTGGGCTGCGACCCATGCTAGCAGCACCGGCAGGCAGGATATACGACAAATGAAAACTGCAAACGCAATAGACTTCGGAAAGTCTTAAAGACATATTTCCAACCTCTAATGCTTCTGGTGCAACGCTTATTCACTGAGTAAAAAATGCATTCAAAGAATAATGGATCTCTACGAAGGATTCGCAAGAAATACCAACGCAAGTTCGATGTGCTGTTTTCCGGACCGTTCCGCGAGATGTTTTCAGGTGGTTCCGGAACAGTCTGAATCACTGGTTTCATCCCCGAAGAGTCCGCCATTACAAAGGCCTTTTACCTTTTCGGAAGCCGTAACCTGTCCGGGGCTTCAGGCCTGCTTAAACCGAAAATACATCTAACTGATTTCCCTGGTGTGAAATCCGAAGCGACACCAAGCCAGCAGGTAGAAGTGAACCCGCTGGACTCCGATCAAATTAAAAATGCCGAGTGAGGGATACTCAGGGCCACGAATTGGAGGTACTCCAAGGGGCCCAACAAACATTAACGCATATCAAGTGGATCCTCTTTGAATATTTTAAAAACGAAGCCTACGAAAAGTGGGTTCTTGAAACAGAGATCGAGAACTTTGTCGAAGCGTAGGGTTTCCAGTCGGTGCTAAAAATATTTCGTGGTTCAACCGGTGATTGTCTAGCAGTGGGGCCGGAGTTCATCTTTTCTTCGCTGAGGAGTCCTTAGCACCCGACTGCCTGCAGTGCCAGCATGGATGCAGGCGTTAAAACAGCCGTACAATGGGCTTCAGCATCTTCCACCCGGCAGCTATACTCCCGCCCTTATCATCCCTACCATCCCGGCCGCCTCTCGAACGGCGGATTCAATGATGCAGATCTACGATCTGATTATGATCGCTGTCCTGCTCGCTGCCATGGCATTCGGCGCCTGGAAAGGATTTGTCTGGCAACTGGCTTCACTGGCTTCACTCGTCGTCAGTTATTTCGTCGCCCTGCGGTTTAGCAGTAATCTCGCACCCTATCTAAGTGTGCCGGCTCCCCTGAATCGTTTCCTGGCGATGTTTTTAATTTATGTGGTCTGCGGGATGACTATCTGGATCTTTTTCCGGATGTTGTCCGGAGTGATCGACCGGGTCAAATTGAAAGAATTCGACCGTCAGATGGGGGCTCTGACTGGAATTGCCAAGGGGGCACTCCTCTGTGTAGCAATCACATTCTTTGTACTTAGCCTTACGGGAGCGCCCTACCGGGAAGCGATCCTCACCAGCCGTTCGGGCTATTACATCGGCTACTTTATCGACCGAATTGACGGAATCATGCCCCAGGGGATGCATGATGTGCTGCACCCGTATTTGGACAAACTCGATGCGGAACTAGAACACGATCACGTGGACTCAGGAGCTCACGAGAACGATCCGCCCCGGGCGGAATCGACCGATCCTCCGGAACCTAGAATCACGCCCGCCGAGATCCCGCCGGCACCGCGGCAATCCTGACTTCCTGCGGGGCAAGGGGAAATCAGAAACCCTTTAAAAGCCGGTAAAGAAGTCCTCTAAAACGAACATAAGATACATTATCGGACGTTGGGGTGAGTGGCTTTCGTCAAGCATCTGCGTCCTGGCAAGGCTCGGGCTTGCCTTCAACAAAGACCCCCTGGCGACGAAATTTCTCGTAGCGGGCCGCTACGAGTTGGTCAATTGGTTGCTCGGTCAACTGCTGCAGCGCTTTAATCAGGTACAGCTTCAAGCGGGATGCCATCTGATGGTGATCCCGGTGAGCTCCTCCCACAGGCTCTTCGATGATGTCATCGACGGCACCTAACTCAAAAAGGTGTTTTGAAGTCAACTTCAGGGCTTCTGCCGCATGCTCCACATAGTCGCCGCTCTTCCAGAGAATCCCTGCACAGCCTTCCGGACTGATTACCGAGTAGTAGGAATATTCCAATATTCCGACGCGATCCCCCACACCAATGCCCAGAGCCCCACCACTCCCCCCTTCTCCGATGACCACGCAGATAATAGGCGTTCTGAGGCGGGACATCTCAAACATGTTTTCTGCGATCACCTGTGCCTGACCTCGTTCCTCGGCTCCGACTCCCGGATAGGCACCTGGTGTATCGATCAAGCAAATGACCGGCAGTCCATACTTAGCAGCCAACTTCATCTCTTTTAATGCCTTGCGATAGCCTTCCGGATGGGCACAGCCAAAATAACACTGTTGGCGTTCTTCCAGCGTTTTACCTTTCTGGTGACCTATCAACATCACCTTGAATCGATCCAGCTTCGCAAATCCCGTCCGCATCGCACGATCGTCACCAAAGAAACGATCGCCATGCAATTCGACAAATTCGTCAAAAGCCAGGTTGATGTAGTCGGTCGTCATCGGACGTTCCTGGTGCCTTGCGACTCGCACGGTCTGCCAGGGAGTTAATTCGCTATAGATTTTTTTCCGCAGTTCCGTCAACTCGCGCCGCAAACTACGTCGTTTCTCTCGGGACGCCTGCGTGCCATCGTCCTTGGCCTCCATCTCCGCGATCTTCTCCTCGAGTTCAAGAAGAGGTCGCTCAAATTCGAGTTGATACGTTGCAGATGCCATATTCGATTCTCAAAAGGCTGCCTAGAGTTCTAGCAATACGATCATCATGTGTTGTTATAAATCTCAATCTTAGTCAAGGACGTAATGACGTGATCCATCGATGCTGGACGTTCCGCTGGCTGCTTTGCTAAGAGTTGCTGCACAGCATGGGAGAACTGCTCACTGATCCGTGGGTTGTCTAACCTCAAAGAAGGCACCGCTGCACGCAAGTGTTTTGTCAGCAGTTCATTTGCCGTACTCCCCGAATAGGGTGGCTTCCCCGTGGCGATTTCAAAGACCACACAGCCAAAGCTATAAATGTCGGATCGCTGATCCTGTAATTTATTTCTTATCTGTTCAGGCGACATGTAACTTGGTGTCCCCTGGGTCTTGGCATGGCCGGAAAAGATCTGAGACAACCAACTCGGACGCCTTTTTGTTAGCGTGAAATCAATCAGCTTGGTGGCTCCTTTCTCCCCAACCAAAAAATTTTCGGGCTTGATATCCCGATGAATCCAGCCTTGGGCGTGTAGATATTGCAGCGCCTGGGCTGCTGTTTCTATCACACG
>JAUWIQ010000231.1 GCA_030605285.1 Planctomycetota bacterium | reverse complement strand
GTCGCGACTGGGCAGCCAAGGGGACACAGCTCTTAGGCGTGTGGGCCGTGATCGCACAGAGTTACGAACGGATCCATCGCAGCCATCTGGTGGGGATGGGGGTGTTGCCGCTTGAATTTCCGGCGGGCGAGAGCTGGGAGTCTCTGGGCCTCTCGGGCGAAGAGCCATTGGAACTCGTCGGCCTCGACGATTCGCTCGCACCGGGCGCGGAACTGGAGGTGATAGCCTCCGATGTGGCGGGCACAAAAAAAACATTCACTGCGAAGGTGCGGATCGACACGCCGGTCGAGCTGGACTATTACCGCAACGGCGGGATCCTGCAGACGGTACTCCGGAAACTGCTTGCGGGCTGAGTCAGTCGCTTACCTTTTCCATCACACCCTCCATGCGATCGATCGCTTCGGTCGGATCGAGATTAAACAGGACCCGCCCTCGCGTGGACCAGCAGTTGCCCTCGAAATAAAAAATCCCCGTCGCCGCACGAAGGTTGCTTACCGCTTCGACCTCTTCCATGCCGCCCCCTTCAATTGCTTCGAACGAGATCGTCACCGCAACGAGTGCGAGCGGTGCGCCGTTTTTTCGGTCGCGGGCAAAGCAGACGGCATCGGAAAAATCACAAGCGACCCACTTCAGTCCGCGCGGCTTGCCGCTATTGGCGGCCAGATCAAAAAATTTGGCCTCCAGCCGCTCCCGCTGAGGTCGGAAAATTCGGCGTGCTTTTTTCATCCGCCGCTTCTCGAAGAAAAGCCGCAGCCTATGCGCCAAGACCGCCACAGCAAAAAGAAGCACTGCCCCAGCAAACAACCACGCCAAGAGACTCGTTTTTGACATCGGCCCAATCCCCCTTCAAACGCTGTGGATGGCAAAAGGAATCGTCTGTGCCTCTCCCAGATTGGCCATCTGCATGCATTGTACTCCCTTATGGTATGATTCGACAAGCAAATGTCGCCCGCTCGCCACCCCGTCTGCTGGCAACGACACCGGCGCAGGAATCTACGGGATTTGATATGAGACGACTCGGCGCCCATATGTCGATTGCGGGGGGGTATTACCGGGCGGTCGAGGCGGCCGCAGAGCACGGTTGCGATTGCGTCCAGATTTTCACCAAAAACAACAACCAGTGGCGGGCCAAGCCGCTCGGTGAAGAAGACGCCACGCGTTTTCAGGAAGCGCTCGCCCGGCTCGGCATCAGCCACCCGATCGCCCACGATTCCTACCTGATCAACCTCGGTAGTCCCGATGCGGAGCTCTGGAAAAAATCGGTCGATGCCCTCGTGATCGAGCTGCAACGGGCCTCACGCTTGCAGATTCCGTATGTGGTCGCCCATCCGGGAGCCTTCCCCAGCAGCAGCGAAGCGGCGGGCATCAAAAAAATCGCTCGCGGGCTCAATGAAGTTCACCGCCAGACCCGCAAACTCACCGCAGAGATCCTGCTCGAAACAACCGCGGGGCAGGGCTCGAACCTCGGCTGGCAGTTCGAACAACTGGGAAAAATTCTGGAACGGGTGAAAGATCCCGACCGGGTGGGGATCTGTTTTGACACCTGCCATGTCTTTGCCGCCGGCTACGCTATGGAGACAGAAAAGGAATATCGCGCCACGATGCGGAGCCTCAACCAAACGGTAGGCCTTAAAAAAGTAAAGGCCTTCCACCTCAACGACAGCAAAAAGCCGCTCGGCTCCCGGGTCGACCGGCACGAGAACATCGGCAAGGGGTATATCGGTCTGGCACCGTTTCGCTGGCTGCTGAACGACCGCCGCTTCGAAAAAACGCCGATGTACCTCGAGACCCCCAAAGGGATGCGAGGCAAAACACCTTGGGATAAAGTCAACCTGCGCACACTGCGGAGATTGATTGCGAACTGAGATCGGCCGCCCCGGAGAGACCCCACACACCGCGCCCGCCGCCGGGCATCAGATGCTAAGGCTTGCGGTCAGCTCCTCGCGCCGGGGGGCAATGTACTCGGCCGTCCCTTCGCGAATCAGCTCGTCGCCTGCTTGCAGATCGAAAGGCAGATACTCTTCAGCCTGTTCCTGTTCGCCGAGTCCCTTGAAGCTGGAGTACAAGGGGCTGAAGTCAGTATGGACCGCCTGCTCAAAGAGACTTTCAAAACTGTCGATCACAAAATAGATGGGTTGCAGGTCGTTGAGGTAGACGCGAGTTCGCATGCAGCGGTCGAGATCGAATTGCACGTGATGCGCCGAGGGATTCCGCAGGCAATACTTGGCCTCACCGAAGGAGGAACAGAGTCCCGCGCCGTAAATTTTCAGTCCCTCGGGCTTTTTGATCAGGCCGAACTCGATCGTCCACCAGTTGAGACGGGCCAGATTCTTCGTGGTTTTGTATTTCAGGGCCCGTGCGCCGCCCTTGCCGTATTCGCGCATGTAGTCAGCATAGGAATGGTTACTGAGCAGCGGAATGTGTCCAAACAGGTCGTGGAAGATGTCGGGTTCTTCGAGGTAATCGAGCTGATCGCGCCGGCGGATAAAATTTCCGCTCGGGAATTTGCGATCGGTAAGCATGTCAAAAAAGGCCTTGCTCTTGACGAGTCCTCCGGTAGCCACAATTTCCCAGCCGGTGATTTCGCGCAGGCGCCCGTTGACCTCGTGGAAGTTGGGGATTTTTTGCGAGGTGAAGCCGAGCGTCTCCAGCGCTTCGAGATATTCGCTGCAAACCTGCGGTTCGAGTACCTCCATCTGCCGCTCGTAGAGCATCTGCCAGGTCTCGTGTTCTTCGGCAGTGTAGTCCTGCCAACCCTGATCGATGAGCAGATGTTGGTAGCTGGTTTCGGGTCCCACGGCCATGATTCCCTCTCGCCGTTACAAAATCCGTTTCCAGGTCGACCGCGACGCCTGCCCGATTGGAAAGTCGATCGCGACTGCGGACCCGCCACAGGTGGCCTGTGAGCCCGGCTCAGATGAGCGGGCTCGATTATAGCGTGCGGCAAGCCGAAAGACGAGTGTCGACTTTTTTTTTACCGCAAGCGACCCGATTGCCTTTGTTTCTCCGATTTCTGCCAGCGCTCTTCCGCTCAACCCGGTTGGCTTGCAGCGGCCGCCGAAACACTACAATGTGGCTTTTTGGCGTAAGGAATCCCCAGCAGTTTATTCCGTGAAACACTCTCCTTTCTACGCCACGCTGGCAGGCCTGAGTTTGATCGCCATCGGGCTCTGCCTCTGTCGGTATGCCTACACGCCGTTGATCCCGTCGATGATCAACGCCCACTGGGTCGACAAGGCAGGCGCGGGATACCTGAGTGGCTTCAACTGCCTGGGGTACCTGCTCGGCTGTTTTGCCGCGTTGTTTCTCCCAGGCAGCGTCGGTGTCCGTCGTCTGCTGCGCATCTCGCTGCTGCTGGCTGTGTTGGGACAGACGATGTCGGCCTGGAATCTCGGTTTCATCTGGCTGGCGATCGCCCGCGGGATCACGGGGTTCGGCGGAGCCTCACTGGTGATCCACACACCAGCAGTCGTACTCCTACACGTAACTGAGAACTGGAAAAAAATTGCCTTGGGTATCGTCTTCACCGGTGCAGGTACTGCGATCGTGCTGGTGTGTCTGGTACTGCCATTTTTCTTGTCGATCTCAGCCACCGCCGGCTGGCTCTTTGAAGCAGGCCTGACCTTCCTCTGTGCGGCAATTGCTTGGCCGCTCACCGGCTCGGCACCGACCGCGGCTGCGCAGCGACAGGCGGGTCCTACTGCGCCGCTGGAAAAGGGCATGAAACGTTCGTTGGTCCTGGTCGGGACGGCCTATTTTCTGACCTCGATCGGGGTCACGCCCCACATGTTGTTTCTGACCGATTATCTACATCGTCATTTCGGCACCTCGGTGGCCGAGAGCAGTCAACTCTTCGCCCTGGTCGGCGTCGGCTCTTTGGTCGGCGCATTGACCAGCGGGGTGACTGCACGGTTGTTCGGCACGCCACTGGCCCTGGCCGCCAATTACCTGCTCGGGGCGGTAGCGATCCTGATGGTACTCCTCACCACAAGTGTCACGGCAATTACCGTCTCCGCCTTCATGATGGGCTTCTTTCTGCTCTGCTGCGTGGCACTCTCGTCGATCCGCACCGGCGAGATCTCAGGCGTGGCAAGGCATCCGCACGACTGGGGTATTTTGACTCTGAGCTTCGGTCTCGGTCTGGCAATCGGCAGTTATGGACTTTCGGGTCTGCTCTCGCTCGGCGCCAGCTACTACATGCTGTTTGTGATTGCCCAGGGAATCCTGGCCGTGGCTTTGCTGCTCTCGATCTGGGTTTTCCTGCGTCGCCCACAGACCCCTGGCGGCTGACCCATCGCCACGGGTGGCGGACCCATGGCCACGGGTGGCAATGCGAGGTGGTGGGCGGTTTGTTACAATCGCAACACTTCAAAATTTTTCGAGGCGGCAACGGGAGATTCGCGTGAAAAGGCAAAATTTTTTGGGCGGTCT
>JAUWIQ010000431.1 GCA_030605285.1 Planctomycetota bacterium | reverse complement strand
TTGGTTCTCAAGATCAAAGGTTCATTGATGAAATCATCAAATTCAATAAAAATTATGTCTGCGGGTACGCATACAACCTCCTTACCGACGCATAATGCGCCTGCGGCGGATAAGCCACTGAGGGTTCCTTGACGAAACATTTTTACGCCGGGCAAAATTTCCTTCTTATTCATGGTGGGTCGCACGGTGCCTGGTGCTGGAAATCATGTATTACTGCGCTCGAGGTCGCCGACCACCGCGCCACGGCAATCGATCTTCCGGGTCACGGCTTGGATAAGACACCCCGCGACTCGGTAACCACCCGCTCCTATGGCGAGGCGGTGTGCGAACAGCTCAAGCAATATCGGGGCCCGCCACTCACGCTGGTCGGCCATTCGTTGGCAGGCGTGATTTTGCCGGAGATTATCTGTCGCCATCCGGAGAAGGTTGCGGAAGCCGTTTTTCTAGCGGCCATTGTCCTGGAGGTGGGAGAGTGTGCGCTGGATTACATCCCCCCAGACCGCCGGCCAAGCTACTTTGAACGGGCGGCAGCCTCTGGCGATAACACCTTTTTGATAGATTATGAAGTCGCGCGACGCATCTTTTTTTCCGACCTGCCGGAATCTGCCGCCCGGCGCCACTACCAGCAACTGACGCCGCAACCGCTTACGATTTATCTTGAGCGTGCCGAAATCGCTCCTGCCGCCATTGCGTGTCCAAAACGATATATCGTCTGCCGGGATGATCAAGCCTTGAGCTACGAGGCGTGTTTGGGATTCGGAGAACGTCTGGGAGGCCCCATTGTCCAGATCGCTGCCGGACACGACGCGATGCTTTCAGAGCCCGAGGATTTGGCTCAGCTTCTTACCCACAAGGCTGGATAACAACTGGCGAGAATGCATCCGATCCGGTTGTCCGGTCCTCAGGACCTTTTATTGAAGGTGCCTGTTGTCGCCAATCACTTCGGATTAATATGGATCTTTGGATTTTTACGACTCGGTTTTTCGATTGAATGTACGATGAGTTTTAACGAATTTGAACAAGAACGCATGTTTCACGAAGCCTGGAACGCGGTTGCGATCGTGCGCACAGTCGACTATTCGTTGTTCACCTTTGGTGAAAGCGTATTGCCCTATTATCTAGTCTGTGGCAACCAGCAGGGCACGGATCCGCTTTCTGTGACGCAAGGCGATATCCGCATCAATCGCCCCATGATTGTGACGCCAGAATCTGGCCGTCCTGAATTCCAAAACTTTTTTGAAAATGTGGAAGAAGAAGGCATCGCCAAATTTTTGCTGGCTAGAACGGCCAAATTTTCCAACCTTAAATTTCTCAACCGGAGGGGGGAAAAAAAATTGGTACACGACAGCCTGGAGGGGGTGGTAGAAAAAATTAACAAACGCCTCGATGCCCAGGAAGAAGATCAGATTGCCGTGCTTACGGCGCCCGCGAATCTGGCCGGTGTCGCGGTGCTGAAATATGCCACCGAACGAGTATTTCAGAGCGCACCGGATAATAATATTCAGGAACTCAGGGAGCGAGGATTTTTGCCCTGAACGAAGACGGGGTGCGGGCCCTTGGGGTGGCCTGTGTCGCGATGTCTCCTGGATGCGAGTGTGTCGACTTTCATAGCGCATCCATTCGCTATTCGAGCGCCCTTTCGGGGATCGGCACGCGACTGCTGGCTGCCACTCGCGGAGTTGGCAGGATGCTGACCAAGCGGGCAACAAGAATTGCTAGAAAAAATTGCCCTACCACCGACTGCGTCCAGGTAAGAGTTTGCGCGAGGGGTGTTTCGGGAGTGATGTCGCCATAACCGAGCGTCGACATGGTGACAAAACTAAAATAGACCAGTTGTGAAAATTCGGTCAACTCCGCCTCGACTCCCTCAGCAGTTCGGATGAGATGATGGTTGAAGACTAAAGACTCTGAATCGATTCCATCCAGGGCCCAATACAACATCGCCCAGCAGAGCCCTAGCAGAAGATAAGCACATCCCACACCGAACATCGATTCGATGCTGGCCTGATGGCAGGTAAATACTCGGTACAAAATGAAAACCGCCAGCAGGATGAAGCAGATGGCCTGCAAAACACAATTGGTAGCAAAGAGCCACGAATTGTCAACAAACAGGGTTGTCCAGGTGAATCCACTGGCAATCAATACGGTTGGAAAACCAAACAAGAATAACAGCCGCCGGTCGAAACTGCCGATTGCCCCGAGGACGAGAATGGATGTCAGTGCCAGATTCATGATAATCGGGCTGTAGAGTTGGTGATACCTGAGCAGAGGAACGACCACCACGATGAAAAGTAACGCGATGAGCAACAGGAGCAAGTTAAATTTTTTGCCCTGCCGTGTGCAGGCAATGTTGGTATTGTCCATGAGATAACTCCCCGTCTTTTTCTGTAATTACAAATGTTGAAGCATCGCACTGGCATGCGTTTGCGTATGACTATACAGTGTAGACAAAATAAGACTGCGAATCTTGAGTCGCGATTGCTGTCCTCGTAGCAAGTCGATGGTGCGCGTTGCTCTTGGCGTGGGGATTCGGCAGCGAGCTTCAAGGATTTGTGTTTACAAAAAAGGCTGGTGGCACATGTCGAGCACAGGGAGAATGCAGCAGAACCTGGGAATGACTTTTGCCTTGAAGCGGGTCTGGCTCTGGACGCTGCTGATGGCTGCCTACAGCGCGCTCACTCTGTTCAAGCCTTACATCGAATCACTGATAAAATCTCATCTGCTGGTTTTTGATATTCCGGATGTTTCTTTCGGCATGGAGGCTGCCCTCACATTTGTGATGGGTATGCTGATCTTGTTTCGTATCAATCGGGCTTATGAACGCTGGTGGGAAGCCCGCACGTTGTGGGGAACCTTGGTCAATGTGAGTCGTAATCTGGCCGTAAAAACAAGACAATTAGTGGACATCGATGC
>JAUWIQ010000397.1 GCA_030605285.1 Planctomycetota bacterium | reverse complement strand
GGCTGCCCTTTTTCGACCGCGCGACAGAGCAAGTGCCAATACATCAACATGTTGACGTTCTTGGAGTTGAATGCCCGCAGGGCACTGGCACTGGGAACCTGGGTCGCCTCGGGGCCATGAATCAGAAGTGCCCCGGCGACAGGCTCTGAGTCGGAATAAAGCGTGCAGAATTCAGCTTCTTCTGGAAACGCCTGCAGAATCTCCGCAAAGAGTCTTTTCCCAAAAACGGGTGTCCCCAGGTCGCGCATATTGCGACTGAAGACCGCGTAAAAATCGGCAGCCTGCTCGATTCCACCCCAATGAACCTCAAAGCCCTGCTTTTCGCCCTTGCGGATCTGATTGCGGACCTTCGGAGAGATTTGCTTCCAGAGTTCATCGCTGGAGGGTGCCAAGGCCAGTCGCATATGGACTTTGTCGGTCCGTTGGTCGGTGAAACGGGTATGCGAAATCTCTTCTTCATGTCGCAGTTCGAGGTAACGCACGTCCAAACGATCGGCAAGTTCCGCCGCCTCTTCGATCAGTGCCCCGGCCACCTCCTGATCCGTCGCCACCAGTCCTGCTGTATTGAGATAGGGCAGGCTAACGAGAAACTTGCCAAACAGGGCACTCTTTACAAAGGCCAGGGGTAATACCCCAACCGTCTCATCCGCACGGCGAGCGATCAATCCGTATTGCTTATGACCTAGCCCCCGAGAGATCGCAACGAGCCAGCGGAGGTCGCTGGCAAATCCATGCTGAGAGCGTAGAAATGTCTGCCAAGCAGCACAAACCGCAGGGGACTCCAAGGCAGAACCCTCAAGCGTTTCAATCTCGATCCCGCTGGATGGACTCATAGCTTCTCGAATCATAACACAGCGTTTTTCGAGCAATCAAACTTCAGCAATCGTGGCCGACTTTTTCGCTTGCGGTTCCGCAACCACAAGACAACGTCGAAGATCGATAATCTCGTCGTCACTTCGGGAGGTCAGATCGATCCCATCCGCTAGATCATTGCCGAGTACCAATAATTCTGCGTGGCTCAAAAGGTCGCCCACATTTTCAACCAGCAGTGCCGCTAGATGCGGCAAATGCTGATCGATGTAGGCGAGATTGCCACCCTTGAGTCGACTTACCGAGATCCCCGGATCGTAAATTTTAAGCTCACAACCCCGCCCTACCAGGGTCTCTACGAGTGTAACAAAAGGGCTTTCGCGCAAGTCGTCAGTCCCTGATTTGAAACTCAAGCCAACCATCCCGATTTTTTTCACACCACGATCTTCAATCATACGGATTGCACGTTGAAGATGCTCTTGATTGGAGGGCAAGATCGATCGCAACATGCTGACATTCAATGCTTGCTCTTCGGCATAACGCGTCAACGCCCTGACATCCTTGGGAAGACAGGATCCACCAAAGGAGAATCCGGGACGGAGATAGGCCTTGGAAACATTGAGTTTAGTATCGCGACAGAGCAACTCCATCACCTGCTGACCATTCGCTTCAAAAGTCTTTGCCAAGGCACCCATCTCATTGGCAAATCCGATTTTCAAGGCATGGTAGGCATTGCAGCCATATTTTAAGAGCGCCGCAGTGTGGGTATCTGTCACAATCTTGTCCGCATCGATTTCGCTGTAAAGTTCCATAACATCATCCGCATCATTGCCCTCTAGGGTACCTACTACGACAAAAGGTGGCGCATTGTAATCTCGAATTGCAATACTCTCTCGCAGGAATTCCGGGTTGTTGCAGATTTTAACTCGTTCCCCGAGCACACAATCGGCAGACTCCGCCAACATCGGTGCAAGGCTATTTTCGAGTATGCCCGGCAAGAGTGTCGAACGGACCACCACCGTGTACGACTGCTCGGTACCGCGAAGTGTCTGGCCAATGGAAGAGACGACTTTTTCCAACGCCACGGTCGAAACCGCGCCCGCATGGTCGGAAGGGGTCCCCACGGCAATCATTGCAATCTCTGTCTCTTGAATTGCTTGTTCGAAGTCCTCCGTAGCCCGCAAACGCCTGGTGGCCACTTGCGCTGCCACGAGCTCTTCCAAACCGGGTTCCGCCACAGGCGATTTTCCCGCATTAAGCGCGGTGACTTTTTCGGCGTCGATATCAACGCCAATCACCTGATGTCCATCACGGCTCAAACAGGCAGCCGTTACACACCCCACATAGCCGGTCCCAAATACGGCAACTCGTTTCATCACAATATCCTCATAGATTCCTTTGAATGCTTTTTTCTATATTCGATGCTAGACATCCACGAACGCGATTACTACCCTTTGCCCACAACCTTCTCACAGATGGCATTAAATTGTCGGGCAACTGGCTCCGCCGCAAACTTTTCGCACACCAGGGCTCGGGCCGCCCGACCAATCCGCTGCCCCGTCTCACGGCTCGCCAGGAGTCGATTGACCGCTACCGCAAACTCCTCCGCCGTATCTGCCAATAGTATGTGCTCTTGATCGACAACTTTCAAACCTTCTGCACCGATCGAAGTACTTACCACGGGCTTTCCCATCGCCATGGCCTCGTAAATTTTAATCCGCGTCCCACCGCCAACCAGAATTGGCGTCACCACGATGCTGGCCTCGTCGAGATAAGGCCGCACATCCGGCACCGTCCCCAACACCTCCACACCCGCACACGTTTTCAAATCCTCCACACGGCGTGAGGGGTTGCGTCCCACAATACGAAATTGCGACTCCGGATGTTCCGCCCGTACTCGGGGCCAGATTTCTTTGACGAAATATTCCACCCCCTCCTGATTGGGCAACCAGTCCATCGACCCTACAAACGCAACTCGATTCGGCTGGGGTTCCCGCTGCGGTTGAAAAAAATCGGTATCGACTGCCGTATCGATCACGTGCACGCGCGGCCAACCGTAGTTGTGCTCGAACTGCTCACGGTCCTGGTCGCTGACGGCAATCACTCCATCAAACTCGAGTCCTGACTCTTTTTCAAAGCGGCGCATTTTTTTCCATTCGCTCGTCATCACCCGGCGCCGCAGCCAACCCTGATTCGCCTTGGCATGTCTCTCAAAGATCTGTGCTTCCACGTTGTGTTGAAAAAGAAGACGCGCTCGACAGGCCAGCCCCATAACGGC
>JAUWIQ010000272.1 GCA_030605285.1 Planctomycetota bacterium | reverse complement strand
TAGCATGCCTTGCTTGCAATTTTCTTTCCCGGAGGGTGAACCTTCCAGTTCGGGGATTGTTCCTGTCTTGCGTCGTATTGAACTGGGGCGAGAGGAGATGAAGGCACAGTGGGCATAAAAACGCACTTCCGTCTCAGGAGAAGTAACCCCTCGAGAGACCGACTGAAGACTCGATCACTTGCTAGCGTGGAGGCTCGGACTTCGGAAAATCGGGTATTTTTTGCAGCCATGGCTGTAGCCCTGCGAAAAAGAACCCAGCCTGCCGACTTGGACTGGCCCGCAAATTTTTTATAATAAAGCTCTGAACTGTAGCAGGTTCGCCCACCAGAAATCCCCGATCCCAGATCTTTAACAGGCGTTTTATCTGGCCCGCCCGTTAGCGAGTTTCACGATGCGAAAAGCCAATTTCCGCTCCCTGGCTGCTTTGCTGCTCCCCGTTGCGATTTTACTGCCACTCGGCAATCTTCCCCTCTCCGCGATGCCGCCGGGGGAGACGCCCGCAGCAAATCCGAAACGGCTTTCGAAAAAACAAGCCGTTAAATACTGCGGGCCCCGTACCGTGGATATCGAAGTGAAGGGTCGGGACGACAAGGGCCAGTGGATTTCCCATGCCGCCGGCACGATCTTGCACGAGGATGGGTATATCCTCACCTGCGAGCACGTCACCTACCCCGGGGATAGCCAGGAGGTAATTCTTGCCGATGGTACCCGCTATCCCTATAAAGTGTTGGCTCGGGCAGGGGGTAGCTACGATACCGCGATTTTGAGAATCGAGCCGAAAGAAAAGTTGCCAGCCGTCAATCTTGGGCATAGTGAGAGTGTGGTCCAGGATGAACCGGTAATGGTAATCGGAAATCCCAATGGGCGGCGTCACACGATCAACCACGGAATTATTTCGAAGCCCACGTGCGGTGGGGGCACGCAGATCCAGGTCTCCCGTGCAGATATCGGGCCAGGCAACTCCGGGGGGCCCGTGTTCAATAACCGCGGGGAACAGATTGCTCATGTGCATGTAAAGATCTGGACTGTGCCCAATACTTCCCGCCACATTCGCGTGGATCACACCCGGGATGCGTTTGCCAAGGTGTTTGCCGACGAAGACCGCTATAGCCGCGCGATTGGCCTTACAGTCGATTGTCAGGGTGACGAGGCTCAAGTGACGGAGGTCGATCCGGACTCGGCAGCCGCTGAAGCCGACATCAGAAAGGGCGATGTGATCACGCAGTTGGATGCTATGAAAATCGAGAACGGCCCGCACTACGTCCTGGCCCTGATGGACCGCTTAAGCGAGGAGCCAATAGCCGTCACACTCCGTCGTGAGGGCCAATCGCTCAAAAAAGAGGTTCGTCCCCGCAAGCGGCAGTAGCGAACGCCCAGCCAACCTAGCGATTACGGTTGGGGATCCCCGACCTGGAGCTTACGGAGTTGTTCGAGTACCGCGGGAGCACCCTGGAGCGTGTGTGCCGGGCGGGGGTGCCGTTCGCTGAAGACGAGCAAATCGCGCTGCGGCTCGATCGCAATTTCCAATTCGTTGATCTCTCTATGCGGGCCACTGACGGCAGAGAGATCGAGCCCCAAATGCCTGGCGAGAAAACGATAGGCAGGAAGCCGCTTGGGCCTTTTGTAGTCGTGCGGTTCCTCGGGGAGATGCGCATTTTCGACCAACTCGGGCCGGCCAAATAACCGGTAGATATTGCGGATGTAGGGAAGTTCGATTTCCGGCGTGTGTTGGGTCCAATCTGCGCCACAGGAGACGAGTAGCAGGGGCCGCGGTGCAGCAAGCGCCGCTATTTCCGCATTGTTGGTGTTGTGCCTGTCGCTCTTGTGAATCGGGAGCCCGCTTTCGCATTTGCAGCCACCATAGTAGTTGGCAGCCACCCTCACGACCGGTATCGCCACCTTGATTCGGTCATCGAGCGCGGTGAGCAGGAAGGTCTGGGTACCGCCACCGGAAGCCCCAGTGACCGCGATCCGCTGCGGATCAACTTCGCTAAGCGATGTGAGAAAGTCGATTGCACGCATGCTGTTCCAGGTCTGCATTGTCAGTGCGGCACTCTGGCCGTGCTCCATCTGGGTTGCATCACCCCAGCCGATCATATCGTAGGCGAAGACAATTGCGCCCATCCGAGCCAGCGTAGCACAGAGGATCTGATGGTCGGGCCGAAAGCGACCCCCACCATTTTCGCCACGAAAGTGCCCGTGGGGACAGAGTACGGCGGCGTGCTTGCCTGTTACTTTTTCCGGGCGGTAAATGCTGCCCGTGACAAAGAAGCCGGGAATGCTCTCGAAGGCCACATTTTCAACCGTGTAGCCTTGGTGTTTTCGTTCACCTCGCCAGATCGGATTTAGCGGGCTACGCCAGGGTAAAGGATCTAGGTTGGATCCACGCAAAATTCCCCGACGGATGTTTTCCGCTCGTGACTGCCATTGTTCCAGTGTGGAGTAGGTTTTCGCATAGGCGGCAAGATCCCGGCGACCTTGGGCAGGCGATACATGCAGACTACTCGGCTCCACACCTAATGACGGAATCCCAGCGATTGCGAGGTAAAATAATGGTGTCAGGGCCAGCAGTCGTAAGCCAATATTTTTCAAGATAGAGGACTCGTTGGAGGGCAAAATTTTCTGACACCTTGTATTAATTAACCTTTCCTCTATATATCATGCAGTTCACCAAGTCGCCAGCACGCAGCGCCGCGACGGCGCTAGGACATGTAGACTCCGCTCAGTTCTTTAGCGATGAAACCTAACGAGCGAGAAATCCTTCGATTCAGCCGGCGGCCTTTCCTGGCAGATTCTACGTTGGTGCTTGCCTTCAGTGGCTGGATGGACGGTGGGGATGTCTCTACGGGAACCGTTCAGCGTTTGGTTGATCTCTTGCAAGCAGATGCGATAGCCGAGATTGATCCTGAGCCGTTCTATCTCCACAACCTGCCGGGACCGATGGAGGTGACGGCTCTTTTCCGACCGCATATTCAAATCGAAGCGGGCCTGATCAAGACCCTCGAGATGCCCACCAACACGTTTTACGCTCATGAGCCGGGCAATCTGACTCTGTTTGTCGGTAAAGAACCAAATTTATACTGGCAGACTTTTGGGGAGGCAATCTTTGACTTTGCCCGCGAAACCGGTACCCGACGCATTTTATTTGTCGGGTCCTTTGGAGGTGCCGTGCCCCATACGCGTGAACCTCGCCTCTACGTTACCTGCAGTGACGCAAAACTGCTTGCAGAGATGGAGCGGTATGGTGTGCGGCGCAGCGGCTACGAGGGCCCTGGGTCCTTTGCGAGTTACCTGATGACGCAGGCCAAGAGTGCCCGCCTGGAAATGACATCCCTGGTTGCTGAAATTCCCGGTTACCTTCTGCAAAGTGGGACCAATCTGCTGAGCATTGCTGCAGTGACCCGGAGGCTGGCTCATATCCTGGCCCTTTCCACGGATCTGGACTCCTTACGGACCATGGCCACGGACTGGGAGATGCAGGTCTCGACTGCAATCGAGGAAGATGAGTCGCTCGCTGAAAAGGTCCGCGAGTTGGAAATGCAGTACGACAACGACTTGCTGGACGATGCGAATTGACCTGGATTGGAATCGGTTTACCTCCCGAAAAATGGGCACCGTTTGATTGGCATGTTTGAGGCCCATGCCACAAATGCAGCGGTCTGGGGCTGTTTTTCTGTTGGATTGTGATCGGAAAACAATCACTTCTTTCGCAATCCCCCCGTTTTCCCTAATGTGACTATCCCTGTTTTCCTGAATATGTGGTCGGCGTTTGCGGGGGAACCGTCTCGAAGTGAGGGTTGAAGTTCGGTCTGCCAGCTGATTTCGCCGATAAATTAATTCTCGCAGTGTGTGGGCGTGGTGTTTGTCCGACCGGTTCAATAGCCGTCTAGCAAGCCCCGGGAATAACGGCAAGAATTAGCCGTGTTTTTGTTGTGGTTGCCCCGGCCCTTTAGTAGTCAACTTGTCGCCGAGCGAAGGAGACCGATCGTGCGTCACCTCTTCCCCTGTTTCTCAAGTTTACTTCTTGCCTTTCTTCTGGCAGCCACTTTTGTTACT
>JAUWIQ010000017.1 GCA_030605285.1 Planctomycetota bacterium | reverse complement strand
GGTTTATTACCTGCCGCGGGGTGGTGAGCTGCAGCGGGTGATCGACGACATGATCCGTCCCAACGGCTTGATTTTTTCACCCGACAAATCGATTTTGTACGTGGCCGACAACGGGGCGGGGCAGGTAATTGCCTACCGTGTAAAAGAGGATGGAACGCTCAAGAGGATTCAGAAAATTGCCGCGAGGGCGGTCGACGGGAGGACGAGGGATGTGCGGGGCAATCTTTACTGTCCCGGCGGGCCTCGAGGGGGGGGCTTTGCGCCCGATGGAGAGCAGCGGGTGGTGATTCCGGTGCCGGAGGGGACCGCCAACTGCACCTTCGGCGGTCCGGACCACAAGACGCTTTTTATCACGGCCCGCGAGGGACTTTATGCCATCGATCTGGCGGTCCCCGGAGTGTTGCCATAGATTTTAGAATCCATCTTTCAGCACGCCCGGTAGGATTCGAACCTACAACCCTCGGTTCCGAAGACCGATGCGCTATCCAGTTGCGCCACGGGCGCTTTGTTTCGGTGACCGCCATCTGCCAAGGGCCATTTCAGCCACCAAAATCCCGAGCCACAAAAATCCCGAGCCACAAAAATCCCACTCGTGAACTGCTGCCGAAAAGAAAGATTGTGCGGGAAAGCCTACGATTGTGTAGGATAGTTTGTGCCGCAAGGATTTGCAACGGCCTGCTTCAGGGCGCAGTGGTCATCTCACTTGACGGGGATGGTTTCGAAGAATTCTAATATTAGGTCGGTGCGTGATCTGGGCAGCCTGAGTGGAAAACCGACCGCCGAATAGTATTTTTTTGCGAGTGACCTAGCCGTGGCGATAACCTTGCGAGTGCTCGACGGCGCCGATCGGGGCCAGGTCTTTGGTGACCTTCCGCTCCCCATCACAATCGGTCGTGAGGAAGGGAACTCGATCCAACTGAACGATGAGCGGATTAGCCGTTTCCATATCAAGATCCAGGAAGATAATTCCAAATTTATTCTTACCGACCTGGAGAGTACGAACGGCACGAAAGTAAATGGCGACGAAATACGCCTCCGCATTCTTCGTTATGGTGATCTGGTCAGCGTGGGTCGTTCCCTTTTGTTGTTTGGCTCGGAGGAGCAAATCGCCAGCCGATTAGCAGAAATCCGCCGTGGTGACGACCGGAGTGATGTGACGCTCGCGCCAGAGGAAATCATGACTTCTAGCCAAGGGGTCTCGCTCGACTTTGAACTCAATTGGAACAGTGATCCTGCAATTCAGGCGACCCTGCATTCCTTGCAACAGCCCGATCTTCCCGAAGTGATGACACCCTGTCAGGCGGCGCAGCTTTCGGAGTTACTGGAGTACCTGCATTTGAGGATCGGCGACCTGCTTGTCACGGCGCGTCCTGCTGATGACGACAGTGACCGGATGACACTCCAGCAGCGGCAATGGCAAAATCTGGTGGACCTGCAGGTAAGATTGAGTGATTATTTGCGTCGGATCACCGAACCCCCCGAGTCGGACTGAACGTGGCATGGCCATCGCAGCAGAAAAAGACCTGCATCTCTATTGCCTCGAGATGGCGAAACGTGCGAAGCACGCTTCAACCCAACTGGAATTGCTTTCCGCAGAGATAAAAAATGCGTGGCTCCAGTGTGGTGCGCAAATGCTTTGCGATCAGAACCAGACAGTACTTGAGGCCAATGTAGTTGACCTGCAAGCGGCACACGGTTTCGGACTCACCGAGGCGCAAACCGATCGCTTGCGGCTTACTCCAAAACGCATTGTGGCGGTCGCGGAGGGGATGCGGCAGATTGCCGCGTTGTCCGATCCGATTGGTGAGGTGATCGACACCGTAGTCCGCCCCAACGGGCTCGAGGTGCAGAAGGTACGGGTTCCCCTAGGTGTTATATTTTTCGTTTACGAGTCCCGACCGAACGTGACGGCCGATGCGGCCGCCTTGTGTGTCAAGAGTGGCAACGCCGTTATTCTGCGTGGCGGTAAAGAGGCCGCCCATTCGAGTCAGGCGATTGTCAATATTCTTATCGAGGCAGCCAAGCAAACGGGTGTCCCGGAAGATGCCGTGCAACGGGTCGCCCCACCCGACCGGGATGCTGTCGGGCATTTCCTCTCCCTGTCCGAGTTTATTGATGTAGCCATTCCACGAGGTGGCGAGGGGTTGATTCGGCGCGTGGCGGCAGAAGCCAAGATGCCGGTGATCAAGCACTTCGCAGGCAATTGTCACGTCTACGTGGATGCCGATGCAGATCCGAAGCTGGCGGCGGCGATTGTCGTCAATGCCAAGTGCCAGCGGATGGGGGTCTGCAATGCGGCCGAGTCGCTGTTGGTGCATGCAAGTCTTGCCGATAGGTTTGTGCCGAAGATTTGTGGGCAACTTGCCGAAAAGGGCGTGGAAATTCGTGGTGACGAAACAACGGTGTCCCTTTTCCCAGCAGCCCGTGCGGCAACCGAGAAAGACTACGGTACGGAATATCTCGGCCCGGTGATCTCGGTCCATGTGGTGGAGTCGCTCGAGGAGGCGATCGCTCACATCAATCGCTTCGGCAGCGGCCATACCGATGCGATTGTCACCCGTAACGAAATTGGGGCGAGGCAATTTGCAGCGGCGGTCGATACCGCAGCGGTTATGATTAATGCGAGTACCCGTTTCCATGACGGGGGTGAGTTTGGTTTGGGTGCGGAGATCGGTATTAGTACAGATAAATTTCATGCTCGGGGACCCTGTGGATTGAAGGAACTGACGAGCTACAAATACGTTGTCTGGGGCGAAGGCCAGATTCGCAACTAAAAAAGGGAGCCTAGGGGTTGTGTTCCCATCACTTCGAGAATTTTTACGGAGGAGAATACGTCATGGAGGGCAAGGAATGGATTGGCAGCATCGCAGCAAGCGTGGCGGTTGACGAGGAGCTTTGTGTCAGGATTGAACAAACCACCACCAAATTTTCCGAGGCGGTGGAGCGGTTATTGGGTCCAGACATAGTCCTCACGAGCGTTCTGCCGGTTGCCAGCAGCTACGGCGAATTTTTACACGCTGCGGATCAGGATGCTTATTTTTATGCGATCCGCACTTCACCCAATCTGGGGCATCTGTTGATGCACTGGCCGACCCGTGTGGTGGGATTGGTGCGGGCACGCATGCTGGGTGCGTCGGAGCCGTTCGGGTTATCTGTCCAAGTGCCGCTCCGAGATATCGAATCCCGCTTGATGGCGAAAGTGGTGGGGCATTTCCTAGACACTTTTCGAGCTGCCTGGAATGACGTGTTGCCATTTCAGATGGAGGTCGATTCGTCTTTGTCGTGCACTCAATCGGCCCCCCTTTATCCGGAGGGAATGCTGGTATCTGTCGCCGCAGTCAAATTTCAAATTGGTGCTGAAATGACCACGATGAAATGGCTCCTCCCGGCCGATTGGCCCCAACGTATTGTCGTGATCAGGAAGGGTAAAAAGTACGCATCCGTGGAGATGAAACATCCGACCGCTGCCGAGGGAGAGACCGCTGACAAAATAGTTGCGAGGCTAGCAGAAACTAAAATGAGTGCCACGGATTTGGCCGGACTCAATACGGGTGACATCATCACCACAGAAAAAGATGTGGCGGAGCCGATCGACGTTGCGATCGGCGGGGTGGTGAAGTTTCGTGCCAACCTGGGTAAGGCGGGTGAGCAGAAAGCGCTGCACGTCGTGGAAGAGGTGAAGTCGCCGGCCGAAAACAAAGATTCGCCATCGTAAAGTGGTGCCGTCAGAGTCGCGGTGAATTTGTGCAGCGGCAACGATACCGGCTTTACAAACAAGACTTACCGGCCGCCCCGTGGCGAGGCTCCAGAGGTGGCAACGCGTCTTCGAGTACGCCCCGAGCGCGGGACCAGAGTGAAATCCCCTCGAGCACCATCCAGCCTTGCAGGATGAGGATTCCTACTCCGAAGGCAAAGAGTAGGTGATAATTGTGCCACTCCCAAGCTGCATTTCCTGAGAGCATATTCCAGAGCGGATAGACCCAGCCCGATTGGGCGTTGAATATCTGCCAGAGGATGGCCCAGATTGGCAGGATCACCATCAGCACCAAGGGTACAATGGCGAACCAGATCGGTTTGTTGCGGCGCGCGAGATAGAACACAATCACCATAAATGCCAGACCGGCCAGCAATTGATTGACCGCTCCAAACAGCGGCCATAAAAGTAGGCCCCCGGTTCCATACACGCCACTCGGTCCCGGCAACATCGCGACCGCAAACCCCAGCACCAGGGCCGTGGCCACGTATTTATTGGTAAGCCATCCGATGTGCAATGTTCCTCCGATCTCCTGGACCACGTAACGTTGCAGCCGGGTGGCCGTGTCGAGAGTCGTTGCTGCGAAGCTGGCCACAAGGACCGCCATGATGCCGACGGCCAGTTTCAGGGACAGTCCCAAGGCGGATAAAAAATTTGCTCCCCCCTCGACAAAGGCACCCACTTTGGAAGCCAAGCCGAAATCGGACCATTTTTTTGTCGTATCGTAGCGTGCCCTCCAAGCGGCACGCCCCGTCAGTAAGGGACCCTCCGCCGACGCGACGGGTAGATATTGATATCCTTTGCCTGCGCTGGGCGTGCGCTCGAATTTCCCCATCCCCACACCCGCGCAGCAGGCCAGAATCACGAGGACGGCGAGCATGCCTTCCACGAGCATCGCGCCATAACCGACATACTGGGCATCCTGTTCGCTGGCCAACTGTTTGCTCGAGGTACCGCTTGCCACCAAGCAGTGGAAGCCACTTACCGCCCCGCAGGCGATTGTGATGAATAGGAAAGGCAAGATCGGCGGGGCGCCGGTTAGGCGGACTGCATCGAGATCGGCAACCGCCGGTGCGCTGTCTGTCAAACGGGCCTCGCCTGTGAGGCCGGCTACCACCAATCCCAGCAACAGTAGGGAGAGCGCCACCAGCAGTTGATGGCTATTGATGTAATCACGAGGCTGGAGCAGTGTCCAAACGGGTAATACGGATGCCACAAAACAGTAGATCATGAGGATCATAGTCCAGAGGACGACCGGGTTGAGGACCGCCGGACTGAGATGCAGGGCGGTCGCAAACCGCGCACAGAATTCAGAAGAAAACCCAATGGGAAAATAGTACGCGCCGATATAAATCGCTGCATACATTAAGACCAGTGCCAGAATTGAGGGGATCAGGAGATGTCCACCGCGGCGGTAGACCCAGATGCCGATTACCACGGCCAAGGGAATCTCAATCCACACCGAGAGGACCGACTCGGGATACATTTTGAAAATCCCTGCAATCACGAGCCCAAAGATTGCCAGCACAATGGTCAGCGCCAGAAACAATACCGCCAGGAAAAGTAGCTTCGCTCGTGGTGAAATGATCCGACCCGCCACTTCGCCAATCGTCTGCCCTCGGCTGCGGAGGCTGACGACCAGCGATCCAAAATCGTGGACGGCACCGATAAAAATAGAGCCGAGCAGAACCCACAACAGCGCGGGGAGCCAGCCCCAGAAGACCGCAATCGCCGGTCCTACAATCGGTCCGGTGCCGGCGATGCTGGTGAAATGATGCCCAAAGATGATCTCTTTTCGGGTTGGCACATAGTCGACATCATCACGGAGCTGCCGACTCGGCACGGGGGCAGTTGGATCGAGATTAAAAATTTTTCGCGCGAGCCACCGTCCGTAGGTGTGGTAGGCAATCAGGTAGCCGATCAAAGCACCGGCGGCAATCAAGATGGTGATCATACGCAAAATCCGCCTGTTGCGAGAGCCGTTTTACGATAGCCGACCTGAGAATAACCGGCAAGCTCACAACCTGCATTCGACAGTGGACGACAATCTATCAGTCCCTATAATGACCGCTTCAGATACCGCGGCGACTACGTGTTGACGCTAGGGTGTTGTTCCTCTTGCGACTGGGAGGAAGACGATTTGACTGAAAAAGTAGTCATCATCGGTAGCGGCCCGGCCGGCTGGGCCGCCGCCATCTACGCGGCAAGGGCGAATCTCAATCCCCTCCTGTTTGAAGGAACGCCTCAAGCGGAAATGATTCCGCTCGGTCAACTCGCATTTACCACCGAGGTAGAAAATTATCCCGGCTTTCCCTTTGGGAATGTCCGCGAATTTGTCGAATCGTCCGTCGCTAAGGATCGTCACTGGAACTTGCCTCCCATGCCGGAGGAACAGCGGGATGGCAAGCCGCACTATGCCGTTCAGGGTGTGGAGTTGATGGAACTGATGAAGCAACAGGCGCTCAACTTCGAGACTCGTGTGGTGAGTGAGGATATTGTGGATGTCGATTTCACGGGTTCGCCACTTAAAGTCATTCCCGCAAATGGTGAGCCGATCGCGAGCCAGGCCGTGATCATCGCCACCGGTGCACGAGCCAACTACCTAGGGCTCGATTCGGAAGAAGCGTATAAAAACAAGGGTGTCAGCGCGTGTGCCGTTTGCGATGGGGCACTACCGATCTACCGCAGCAAACCGCTGGCGGTGATCGGGGGGGGTGACTCCGCAGTCGAGGAAGCCACTTATCTGGCGAATCTCAAAGGGGCGGCCACGATTTATCTGGTCCATCGTCGCGACCAATTGCGGGCCTCAAAAATCATGCAGCAGCGTGCCTTGGAGCATCCCAACATCGAGATGGTCTGGAATAGTACCGTCGAGGAGGTTTTGGGAGATGGAAACCTGGTGACCGGAATCAAGCTGAAGAGTACCGTGGACGATTCGGTCCGTGAGTTGGCGGTAGGGGGCATGTTTGTCGCGATCGGGCACACACCCAATACCACCTTTCTGGAGGACAAACTTGAGATGAATGAAAAAGGCTATCTCCGTTGGACCGAACCGTTTCGCACCCTCACCACGGCCGAGGGGGTTTTTGCGGCGGGTGACGTGGCGGACGATTATTACCGACAGGCAATCACCTCAGCCGGTACCGGCTGCATGGCGGCACTCGATGCCGAGCGCTATCTGGCGGCGCACGAAGCGTAACGCAGCAGCACGAGAACGAACTAGGAGGGTGAGCGATGAGTCAGGTGGAGAGTCGTGTAGAGCGTGATCGGCAGACACTCCTTGAGGCACAAAGTAAAGGCACCTTCGCCGCGCTAGGTACCTACACCCGTCTTTCCGGTCCCGGTTGGTTGCAGAGCGCGATCACGCTGGGAAGCGGGTCTTTGGCAGGAGCCCTCTTTCTAGGTGTCCTTGGAGGAACCAGTCTGCTCTGGCTGCAACTAGTGGCGATCCTGATGGGGGTGATTATGCTCTCGGCGATCAGCTACGTGACGCTCTCGTCCGGAGAGCGGCCCTTCCGGGCCATCAATACCCATATCAACCCGGTCCTTGGCTGGGGATGGCTGATCGCCACCTGCATGGCCAACATGATCTGGTGCATGCCTCAGTTCAGTGTCTCTTATGCGGCCCTGCAAAAAAATCTTTTTCCCGCGACCCTCTCGGATACAACCAATACAAAAATTATCCTTTCCGCCATTCTCTTTGTTGCGGCCTTGGTGGTGGTTCTGCTCAACGGTCGGCGGGGTCGCGCCGCCAAAGTTTTTGACGTTCTGCTTAAAGCGCTGGTGGGGATGATCGTGCTTTGTTTTGTTGGGGTCGTGATCTATCTGAGTCTCGATGGACTGCTCGACTGGACACAAATATTTTCCGGTTTTGTACCCGATCTTCGCCAGTGGAATCAGCCAACCGGCGAAGTGGCCGCACTGGTCCAAGGACTTCCAGAAAAGGTGCAGAGATTTTGGTCCGAACGACTGGTGAAAGAACAGCGGGCGGTGATGATCGGTGCGGCCGCGACGGCCGTGGGCATCAATATGACGTTTCTGCTCCCCTACTCGATGCTCAACCGCGGCTGGAACAAACCGTTCCGAGGCTTGGCACGTTTTGATCTGGCGACCGGCATGGCCATCCCCTACATCCTGGTGACCAGTTGTGTGGTGATTGCCTCGGCCGCCACTTTTCATGCCAAGGTCGACTCGGCACTGGTGAGCAGCGACCCGGCCCAAATGCAGCAAAGTCCCCTCTACCAGGGCGCCAGCAAGGTATTGATCAAGCGTCTTGAGGACCAACAGGGAGTCGAACAGTTTGCTGCACTCGGTGAGAGTGAGCAGCTCGGCGCGATTGCCGCTCTTCCGGAGAGCGAAAAGCGATTGGCAGCGTCGCTCGTACGCCGCAATGCGTTTGAACTTTCCCAGGCACTCGCTCCACTTTTGGGACCGAAGATGGCTAATTTAATCTTCGGTCTCGGTGTGTTGGCGATGGGCTTTTCGACAATTGTGATTCTGATGCTGATCAATGGTTATGCCTTTTGTGAGTTGGTGGGCGCACCCCAGGGCGGCAAGGCCCATTTGGTCGGTTGCGTCGTCGCGGGTCTGGCAGGCGCAAGTTGGCCTCTGCTCTGGGACGGCCCGGCCAAACTCTGGCTGGCGATTTTAACTTCCAGCTTCGGCATGATGCTGTTGCCGATCGCTTATTTTACGTTCTTGATGATGATGAACAGTCGCAAAATATTGGGTGCTGACAAACCGACCGGGTTGCGGATGGGGATTTGGAACCTACTGATGGTTATTTCCGTCCTCGGTGCGCTCGCTGCCGCCGCGACCGCCATCTGGGATAAGGCGCGCCATCCGGTGGCCGGGCCGTTAGTGATTGGTGTCAGTATCACCTATCTCGTGCTTGTGGTTCTTGGGTTTCTATACAAGGCGCGAGAGAAGACCGCTTAGGCAGACAAACGAGGAACAAGGTCAGCTCGTATGGATACGCTCTCTGTTGCCGTTGCCCGTGAGGAGGCTGCGATTGGTCGACAGGCGATCGTGCAGGGCTGGGTCCGTACGCGCAGAGATTCGAAGGCGGGATTTAGCTTTCTGGAACTCAACGATGGAAGTTGTCTGGCCAACATCCAAATCATCTGCGACGGGGACTTGGTAAATTACGAAACGGAAATCAAAAAACTCACCGCGGGCTGTAGCATTACCGTTTCGGGACAGGTCAAGCCGTCGGGTGGCAAAGGACAGGCGACCGAACTGCACGCGGCGGCAGTGACTGTCCACGGTTGGGCCGATCCAGAACAGTATCCCCTGCAAAAAAAGCGACACTCGTTCGAGAAACTCCGCGAGTGGGCCCATCTGCGTCCTCGGACCAATGCCTTTGGGGCAGTCGCCCGGGTTCGCAACGCGATCTCCCGCTCGATCCACGAATTTTTTCAGGAGCAGGGGTTTCTCTATGTGAACACGCCGATCATTACGGCCAGCGACTGTGAAGGGGCGGGCGAGATGTTCCGCGTCACGACGCTCGATCTGGAGAAAATCGCTGCCAAAGAGACCCAGATTGATTATGCACTCGATTTTTTCGATCGACCGGCGTTTCTCACCGTGAGTGGTCAGCTTGAAGGGGAAATCTACGCAACGGCCCTGGGGAAGGTTTATACGTTTGGACCCACATTCCGCGCAGAAAATTCTAATACTTCGCGGCACTTGGCCGAGTTTTGGATGATTGAACCGGAGGTCGCCTTTGCGGAGTTGCCCGAGAACATGGACCTGGCCGAAGGCCTGATCAAGCGGATCTTTAGCGATGTTCTCAGGGACTGCTCTGAGGACATGCAGTTTTTCAACGAGCGCATTGATGAGACGGTGATTGCGACACTGGAGTCGATCGTTGCGAGCAGTTTCGAGCGAATCACGTATACCGGGGCAATCGAACTCTTAAAAAAATCAGCTCAAAAGTTTGAATTTGAACCAGTATGGGGAGAAGATTTGCAGTCGGAGCATGAGCGGTATTTGACCGAGGAGGCGATCGGGCGACCGGTGATCGTGACCGACTATCCCAGCTCGATCAAACCATTTTATATGCGGCTCAGTGACGATGAAAAGACCGTGGCTGCGATGGACGTGCTGGTGCCCAAGGTGGGGGAGATCATCGGCGGTTCGCAGCGCGAGGAGCGGCTCGAGGTGCTAGAATCGCGGATGCGACAGCAAGATCTCGACCCGGAGGAATACTGGGGGTATCTCGAGCTTCGCCGCTTTGGCACCGTGCCACATGCGGGTTTCGGCCTGGGCCTAGAGCGGGTCGTGCAGTTTACGACTGGGATGGCAAACATCCGGGACGTGATCCCTTTTCCCCGGACACCCGGCAGTGCCGAGTTCTGAAGCCGATTCGGAATGCGCCGACACGCATTTCTAAATCGCAATCAGTCTGCAGGCGGTAGAGGCTGCTCTTGAGTCGTCCCAATCTGCACGGTACCGGCGAGAGCCCGCGCAAGAGGATAATCTTTTGGAGAGGCCTTTTCTCCATCGACATCGAGCTGTAACTGCTGAGCAAGGTCGAAGGTTGTCAGCCAGACGATGACCACATCAAATGGTGAGACAGGAATCAGATAGACGAGGCACTCTGCTAAATATTTATAATTCCCCTCTGCCTTGATTCTCTCAATCTCCCGGTCGGTGCCCTCGGGGGTACGAACGCTCAGTCTCTCCCAGCCGCTGGAACCGAATTTCATCCCTTGCGAAGCACTGGGGGGAGCGGGTCTTTCAGGAAATTGTTTTTCCATCGCTTCCGCCAGATTGGCTTTTAAGTCTTCCAATTCGAGACTATCGTTGGGAACTGCGAAAATCACACAGTGGAGGGGTCCCTGGTGCGGTTGTTTCTGCAAATTTGTCGCGGCAACCCGCACTTCGTAGGTCCGTAGGTGGTAAGGCTCTAGATCGAATTTTTTTGATGCTTCCAGAAATGACGCCCCCAGAAATTCCGGGAGCCAGCGAGTCTTTCGCAATTCGATTTCCGAATCCTCAGGGGCCCGAGTCCTGGCATCCAGTGCATAGGTGTTCCCCGCTCTGGCGTCAAAGAGAGTCGGCAGCCGGAGAGAAAGGACCTCCTCGGTACCTGGGATCGGAATCCTCGTCGGTGTCTTGAGAAGTTGGTGGAATGGTTGCTCGTTCCTCAACGACTTCAGTGATCCAGAAAATTTCTCTTGGTAGGCTGTCGAGCCGCATCCGCCGAAGAAAACAGCGAGGGCCCCAAGCAGTAACGTGAACTTTAAAATCTGATACATGGGCGATTTTAGAATAGAACACAAAATAGATCGGGTCCGCAAACGCGGCACCATTCTCTACGAGTCGCCTCAAGACTGTCAACCGCCGCCCTGCTCGAACTCCTCAGCGCGCAAAGAAAAACGGTCTATTGGAGCTTGAAGGTTTTATCCCACTTCGATTTATTTTAGCAAGGAACGAAGATAATCTCCGTACCCCTTTTCTAGGGGATCCGCCAATTTCTCAAGCTGTTTTGCAGTGATCCGGCCCATCGTGAAGGCTGCTTGCTCTGGGCAGCCAATCTTGATCCCTTGCTCCCGTTCGGCCACTTCGATGCAATGGGCAGCCTGCGAGAGCGACTCGGGGGTTCCCGTATCGAGCCACGCACAATCTGCATCAAGCTGCTCGACATGAAGTTCACCAAGGTCCCGATAGCGACGAATCACGTCTACAATCTCCGTTTCACCCCGGGCAGAAGGTTTTAGATCCGCCGCGATCTCCAGCACCCGATTGTCGAAAAAATAGATTCCTGTCACGGCGAGGTTTGATTTTGGTTCGGACGGTTTTTCTTCGAGCGAGAGGGGGCGACCCTCGGAGTCCAGTTCCAGCACACCGTAGCGCTCCGCATCCTGGACAGCTTTGACGAAGATGGTTCCACCCGTCTTGCGTGCTGCCGCTACCCCCAAGCACTGCTGAAATCCCTCCCCGTAAAAAACATTGTCACCCAGGATCATGGCCACATTGTTCTTCGCAACGAAACTGCGACCGATCCCGTACGCCTCGGGCAGGCCATCCGGACTTGGCTGGGCGGCATATTGCAGTGCGACCCCCCAATCACGGCCATCCCCCAATAAGTCCTCAAAGCTGCCGAGATGCTGCGGCGTCGAGATGATCAAAAT
>JAUWIQ010000482.1 GCA_030605285.1 Planctomycetota bacterium | reverse complement strand
TGAACTTTCGAGCGAACTCCACTTCCCCACTCGCTGGGATTGCTCTATTCGGCGTTTACCGTCTTTACCGGTTTTCGAGTCAACTCGGGTGAATACAAGTTGATGGGCCTTGCCCCCTACGGCGAGCCGAAATATGCCGATTTGATTCGCGAAAAACTGATCGATCTCAAAGAGGATGGCTCATTTCGCCTCGATATGTCCTACTTCAACTATTGCCAGGGCCTGACGATGACCTCCCCTAAAATGGATCGGCTCTTCGGACGTGGCCCGCGGCAATCCGAATCGCCACTGACCCAAGAGGACATGGATATTGCGGCCTCGATCCAGTCTGTGACCGAAGAGATTATGTTGCGAATTGCCCGGCACGTCCATCATGAAACCGGTATGAATCAACTTTGTCTGGCGGGTGGAGTGGCACTTAACTGCGTGGGCAATGGGCGCATTCTCCGGGAAGGCCCTTTCGAAAAAATTTGGATCCAACCAGCCGCCGGAGACGCGGGTGGCGCGCTTGGAACCGCGCTCTTCATCTGGCATCAACTGCTTGGTGAGAAACGTGTTCCCGAGGAGACAGACAGTCAGCAGGGCTCTTTTCTCGGGCCCCGCTTTGAGGATGCCGATGTGCGGAGCTTTTTTGATCAAGCGCAAGCTGTCTATCACCATTACGAGGATGCCGATGCGCTCTGTGAACGGGTCAGCGATCTACTCGCCCGGGAAAATGTGGTTGGTTTGATGCAGGGGCGGATGGAATTTGGACCGCGCGCCCTCGGTGGCCGCAGCATCCTGGGGGATGCCCGCAGCCGTAAGATGCAATCGGTGATGAATCTGAAAATCAAGTTTCGCGAGTCCTTTCGTCCATTTGCCCCGTCCGTGCTGCGGGAACGGGTGGATGATTTTTTCGAAATGCGGAGTGGTGAGGAGAGCCCCTACATGCTCCTCGTGGCGGCGGTCCAGTCAGATCAACGCACGCCCCTTTCCGAGCAGGATGTGGCCCGCAAGGGGATCGACAAACTCAAGGTCTGTCGTAGTACGATACCCGCGATTACCCATGTCGATAACTCAGCACGCGTGCAGACCGTGGATCCGCAGCGGCACGGCATGTATTACAAGCTGCTCAAACGGTTTGAAGAGCGGACCGGTTGTCCCGTACTCATCAATACGAGCTTCAATGTCCGCGGCGAACCGGTGGTATGCAGCCCGGAGGATGCCTATCGCTGCTTTTTAGCGCCCGATATCGACGCGCTCGTGGTCGAAAATTGTCTGCTGATCAAGCAGGAGCAGCCCGACGTACAGCACCACGGCCGAGAGGAATACCTTGCACAATTTTCCCTGGATTGAACAAGACCACTGGAGCAGCCTGAGCCGATGGGCATGATCGAAGTAAAAAAAGATTTCAGTCGCAGGGAGCTGCTCTGGTTCGGACCGCTGTTTGCAATTTTTTTCGGAATCATTGGCTGGATCCTGATCCAAAAGTGGGCCGCATATCAGGCGGCATACGGGCTCTGGGCGGTCACGGCGGGACTGATTCTGCTCTATTATTTGATTCCTCCCCTCCGACGACCGGTATATCGTGCTTGGATTTATGCCGTGTTGCCGATCGGATGGGTCGTCTCTCACCTCCTGCTTGCTACGATCTATTATTTTCTCTTGACACCGATTGGAATACTGATGAGGCTCTTTGGTTACGATCCGCTGCAGCGAAAGTTTGATCGTTCGCGCAAAAGTTACTGGGTTGCCAGAGAGACGAAGCGGGATCCAGCAAGCTATTTCAAACAGTACTGAACAGACTCAACCAAGAATTCACCCACTGGGTAATGAACCGATGGACGACACACCACCAGCGGAAGACAAAACGGCAGCCGACGAATTTGCCAAGCAGGCCGGGACTGGCCAGCTCGGCTTCTTTGCCGAGTTCTTGGATTTTCTGCTGCATAACAAGAAGTGGTGGATTACCCCGATTGTAATCGTGTTGCTCTTGGTCGGTGCGCTGGTCATGCTCGGGGGCACGGCCGCCGCGCCGTTCATCTACACGCTGTTTTAAACGGTGTTGTTTTAGAGGGTGTGGCACGCGACCCGATCTGTGCGGGTGGTTGTGCCGCCATCATTGCTCAACGGCGCAGTGCCTTAGCGGCGCAGCAGAGGCCGCGTCAGGCAGGAGGGCCCCCCCTCGGCCTTGAGACAGAGTTCCCGGCCCGGGAAGAGGGCCAATTGGCAGCCGGCAGAATGAAGCAGATCCTGGGTCTTGGGGAAGCCATCGACCATCACGCAGTGGCGCTCCGCGAGGGCCAGGATACTGGTACTCAGGGTGCCGCTCGCGCGGAATTCATCCTCTGGCGCAGCGAGGCACTCGATGCCTCGCTGAGCGAAGAGTGTTTGTAAGCGGACCGGCAGCAGCGATTGGCAGGTGAGTGCCAGATTGTGATCGAGCATGCTGACGAGCGATATCAGATGCAGGCAGGCATCGCGACCCTGGTACATCGGCAGGTCGAAGGCGTGGATCGAGACGCCGTTTGGGGCAAGGATTTTTTCAAGTTGGGTGAGGCCCGCTTCGTTCGTGCGGAAACCGAGTCCTACCAGTAGGGTTTGCGAATCCAGCCAGATACAATCGCCTGCCT
>JAUWIQ010000171.1 GCA_030605285.1 Planctomycetota bacterium | reverse complement strand
GGAGCGACGAATCCGAACGCGGTGCCTAGTTCATCGCTTGAAAAAATGGACCGACAAAAAAACAACACAATCTGGCCCGGCCGGCGAGCGGTGCTGCTCGGGATGGTTTGCACGTTGGCGATCACGTTGCGGGCCGGGGGGATGCCGCCCGCGGCAGAAAAAAAACCGCCCCAGCCGCCAGCCGCCGCTGCGGAGCCGGTCAAAAATCTGATTCTGTTGATCGGCGATGGGATGGGCCCGCAGCAGATCGGGCTGCTCACCTCGTATGCGCATCAGGCGAAGCACTCCCGCTACAAGGAGCGGGAAACCGCAGTCGAGCAGGCCATGCGGTCCGGTGTGATGGGGCTCGTGCGGACCGCGCCGCCCGGAGCGCTGGTTACCGATTCGGCCGCCGCCGCCACCCATCTTGCCACGGGGGTCGCAGCTGGTTCCGAAATGGTGGGACTCGATCGCGGTGGCAATCCGGTGGAAACGATTCTGGAGAAGGCCCGCGCGGCGGGCAAGGCGGTCGGCCTGGTGACCGATACCCGGCTGACCCACGGAACCCCCGCCGCCTTTGTGGCCCATCGGGCGCACCGCTCGGAAGAGAATGAAATTGCGGCGGACATGCTCGCCGGCGATGTCGATGTGTTGCTCGGCGCCGGGCTGCGATACTGGATTCCGCAACAGGCGGACGCGGCAGACACCGCGGCGGCGGCGGAGATCCGGCAGTTTATCGGAGGGGCTTTTGATTTTTCTTCGCGGCGGAAGGACAACCGCAACCTGCTGCTCGAAGCGCGACTCAAAGGGTACCAGTTGGCGTTCACCGATGCCCAGATGCAGCGGGCAAAGTCGGGCAAGTGGCTGGGGATTTTCGGCAACGAGTCGCTCGCCGATGCACTCGCACAAAGGGCCGCCGGAGAAAAAACCCGGGAGCCCACCCTGGCCGAGATGACGGCCAAGGCCCTGGAGCTTCTGGAGCAGGACCACGCTGGATTTTTTTTGATGGTCGAGGCGGGGCAGATCGATTGGGCCTGCCACAATAATGATGCGGGGGCCTTGCTCCAGGAGATGCTGCGTTTCGATGAATCGCTCGCGGTGATCTTGAAGTGGATGGCGGACCGCGACGACACCCTGCTGGTGGTCACCGCGGACCATGAGACCGGTTCCTTCGGGTTCAGCTACTCGGGCAGTGCGCTGCCGCGACCCAAAAATCTTTCCGGCAGCGCGTTTGCGGAACTGCAGCATGCGCCCGACTTCAATTTTGGGCGGCCGGAAATTCTGGATCGCCTCTACGGACAGAAGGTGAGTTATTATTCGGTGTTCCGTCAGTTCGATGCCCTGCCCAAAGCGGAGCAGACACCGGCGAAGCTGGCAAAGATCGTGGCCGCGAACTTGCCGTTTCCGATTACCGAGCAGCAGGCGGCGGAGATCCTCAAACGGGGGGCCAACCCCCTCTATGTGAAAGACCATCGCTACCTGGGCAACAAGACCTCGCCGCAGGTAGGCGATTTTACCGACTTCTATGTTTTTGGTGACAATCTCCGCATGAATCTGCTGGCCCGCGCGGTAGCCGCCGATCAGAACACCGTCTGGGGGACCGGCACCCACACCAGCACCCCGGTGGTCGTAATCGCCGGCGGCCCCGAATCGGCCACGCGTCCCTTTGCGGGCATGATGCACGCCACCGGGGTGGGCCAACGGATGCAGCGCGCCCTGCTTGCCCCATGAATGGTACGGCCACGCACTGGATGGTTCACCTCTCCGCGCTTGCCGGTGCGGTGCTGCTTTTTGCCGAGCCGCCGGCGACCCTTGCCGGGCAGCCGTTGATCATCGGTCACCGCGGCGCCTCGGGGTATCGTCCGGAGCACACCCTCGCGTCGTACGAGCTCGCCATCGATCAGGGTGCCGATTACGTGGAGCCGGACGTGGTCGCGACCCGGGATGGGGTACTCATCTGTCGGCACGATTGTGAAATCGGGTCCACCACGGACGTGGCAGCAAAGTTTCCCCGGCGACGGAAAACGATCACCCTCGACGGCCGACAGCAGGCCGGTTTTTTTGTCCAGGATTTTACGCTCAAGGAGATCAAGACGCTCCGTGCGCGGCAGCGGAGTCCGTTACGCAGCCACAAGTACGATGGCCAGTTTGCGATTCCTACCCTGGAAGAACTATTGCAATTGGTAGCCCGCCGAAACCGCGAGCGGTCGCGACCGCTCGGAATCCTCCCGGAGTTAAAACATCCGCGCCACCATCGTGCGCTCGGCCTGCCGCTCGAAGAGCCCCTGCTCGCGCTGCTGGGCCGCTACGGTTATCGCCAGGCTGGGGACCCGTGTATGATCCAGTCTTTCGAGCCGGAGAGTCTGCAGCTGCTTTCCCAAAACACCTCCCTGCGGCTGCTGCAGTTGCTGCCCAAGCAGGGCCGGGAGGATGCGGCGCCGTTCTCGGCGAGACAGCTTCGCGAGATTGCCCGCTATGCGACCGCGATCGGTGCGCACAAAGAGAGTATCCTGCCCCGTTCCGCGCTCAATCGGCTGGAAAAACCGAGCGAGCTGATTCCGCGGGCCCGCGCTGCGGGCCTGCAGGTTTTTGTCTACACGTTTCGCAACGAACCGTTCGCACTCGCTGAAGATTATGCAGGGGACCCGGCAGCGGAAGTCCGCCGCTTTGCCCGGCTCGGCGTGGACGGTTTGTTCACCGATTTTCCCGACACGGCGGTCCAGGCGCTGGGGGCGAAAAAACCCTGAGGCACTCCGTATAACGCAAGGAAATTCCCCTGGCAACTCTTGCTCTCCCCGATTGCTGCGCGGAGGCGACGTTCCTGATTGTTCCTGGCGGGGGGCGATGCTCTAATAGCAGGGCCGCCTCGCTCCCGCGATTTTTTGAGCAACCCGATCATGAGTAGCGAATCCGACGCAGACAAGATCGAACAGTTGCAGGCAATCCTCAAGCAATTGTCCGGGCGCTTGGAAACCCTGGAGAAAAAGGTCGAACAGCTTCCCGGACCGCCTGCGGAGAAAATGCCCCCGGAAGCTTCGGCAACAATCCCGCCCCGCGCTGCAGTCGATGATCCACCCGTAGCGGTCCACGTCGTGCAAGCGACAGCGGTCGAAAGTAAACCCGCCGCGCAGCCTCCCAGTTCGGCGCTCGTGGGAGCGGAAATGGAACCGCCCTCCGCAGCGAGAGCTGGCGACCCGATTCGGGCCGCGAAGACCCCGCCTAGTCTCGCACCGGTTCCAGGTTTGAACGCCTTTCAGAAGAATCTCGCGTCCCTGGAAAAGATTGTGGGCGGTCGCTGGTTTACCTGGGCGGGGGCACTCACGATGTTGGTGGCGATCGCCTTTTTTATTCCCTGGTCCTGGAACTATTTTTCCGTTCCGACTTGGTTTAAGGTGCTGGCCATGCACCTGGCCTGTTTCTCGGTGCTCGGCATTGGCCTCTGGCTCTATCGACGGCGGGTGGAAGTCCTCGCGCAAGCGGTGGTCGGTCTGGGGATCTTTGCCTGGTACGGCACCGCCTTGGCGGCACTGCGGACCTTCAACTTTTATGGGGAGATGTTTGGTGAAAGTAAATACGTCGTTACGGCGGTCGAATGTTCCCTGATCACGCTCGTGGCGATTTTTTTCGCGGTCCGGCGGCGGAGCGTGGCGATCATCCTGGTGGGTGCCCTGGGGGGCTATCTGAATCCGATCCTTACTTCCCGCGGCGATGGGGATTATGTCGTTCTATTTCTCTATCTGGCCTTTCTCAATGTGGGGCTGATCGCGTCTGCCATCCTCCGGCAGTGGAATTTTCTCAAGCTCTTAGCATTGCTTGCCACGGCCATGATATTTGTTGCCTGGATCAGTCATGCCGCGGAGATCGCCGTCTGGCCGCTGGAGTGGCTAGCGGTCCTCCACGGACTCATCTTTTGGGTCGGCGTCACACTCCCCCCGCTCCGCGGACGACAAACGACTGGCGCGATCGATCTGCTCACGCTCGCCGGCACCAGTACGGGATACATGGCCCTTACCTGGTACCTGTTCGAGGGCTCTGCTTCCCAGCAACTTGGACTGGTCGCGGGTGGCCTCGGGCTGATTCACATCGCCCTGTTTCTGATCACGAGACTGCGAGTGACCGACGACGACCGGATGCCCCGTACGCATCTGGCGCTCGCGATGCTGTTTTTTATGCTGGTTCCCCTGCTGCAATTGCACGACCTCTCGTATCTGGCAATGGCTTGGTCGCTCGAGGGACTGGCCTGCATGGCAATCGGTCTTTTTTATGCCGACCGTCAGATGTTAATCACGGTGACGATTCTGTTCGTGCTCGCCAGTTTGCGGCTCTTCTTCTTCGATTTTTCGGGAGGTTCCAATTTGCCGGGAACCCACATCGATCGAGCCGCGCTGCTCTTTTTTCTTTCCAGCAGCATCATGCTCTGCAGCGGCTCGCTGGCCTGGTGGCTTCCGCGCCGCAGTTCGGGGGAGCTGGCGGGCCGATCGGGCGACCGACAACCCTCCCCACTCGAATTGTCCGTGGCAGGGTTTGCCCTCGCCTTGGGCAACGTCCTCTTGCTCTCCGCGATCGGTTGCCAGTGGTCGGGGCGGCTGGTGCTGACCCTCTGGACCCTGGATCTGCTGACCCTCTGGATGAGCGGCCTCGTGTTGCGGAGCAGGCCCGTTCGCTGGTACGCGGCGATCCTTGTCAGTCCGTTGGTTTTGATATCCATGATGGTTTGCGGAGATGTCTATCCGCCACCTTTTCAGCTGATTTTCAATACGCGATTGGGTTCGCTTTTCCTGGTTGCGGTCACCTGCATGATCATCAGTTGGGGATATCGACGTTTTGGCCTGCAGCGGAGCGGAGCGGAGAGCGCAGGCAACGGGGCTGGCGAGTCCGAAAATGCTCTGCAATACATCGCCGGATTTTTCGGCTGCCTGATCTTGTTTGTGGCAATCTGCATGGAGATTGACACTTGGTTTGGCCTCGCAGCGCAACGACCGCAGCCACCCTTTGAAAACATGTCGATGGCCCAACAGGCGACGTATTCGATTGTCTCCACACTCTTTGCGGTGGCGCTCGTGGTCTTCGGATTTCTGCTCCGCAGCCGTTTTTACCGGATTCTGGGGTTGCTGGCCTTTGTGCCCATCCTGCTGAAGGTATTTCTGGTCGACTTGAGCCAACTCGACCAACTTGCCCGCATCCTGGCCACCTTTGCCCTGGGCATCTCGCTGCTGGGCGTTTCGTTTCTCTATCAGAAAATTGCGGCCCGCGTACTCGAGGCAGAAGAGCAGGCCCCCTAAGCGTGGGCCAACCCAGGATGCCAAGCAAATTCAGCCGAGGTCTTCTCGGTCGCGAAACCGGCCGCGCCTGCGCGCGATCGTGGTTTTGCCACGGCCTGGTCAAGTCGCTGCCGCATACCCCGCACGCCGCCATCACCTTGCCTTGATCCCTGGAAGAGG
>JAUWIQ010000246.1 GCA_030605285.1 Planctomycetota bacterium | reverse complement strand
TAAATCAATATTCAAACAGTCATCGGACATGAAATTGACCTCTATTCCAGTGAACCCAAATCCCGCAAACCAAGTGGACCGGCGGTACCCCAGCATCTATTTCAATGCCGGCGCAGAATATTGTGTCCTCTGTCATCCCTACTCAATCACACCAAAAATCTTGGTCCTGTTATAACCCCGTACAATCCCTTGACCACAGGGGACCGGTCCCTCCACCTACTCACAAAGACTGGGTGATTACCCGATGCCCGCAGGCAACATCCAAACTCAATACGCTGCAAAACAGGAACCGGCATCCCGGGTACCCTCAGGGCATGGAAAGTAGTATGCGGCATGCGAAGCGGGCTTGCCCTCGTTGACGATTTTGCGGTCATCTGATAGCCTTCTTCGTTCCGCCCCTGTCGGAATTTTACCATCCCCACAGGCCCGCTTGCGAAACGGATTCGCATTGTCTGTGGAACGGATGCTGCCATAAACCGTGATAGCGGGTGAGGCTCGTTGGTGACCATGACTTATGAAATTACACTAATCACGGGTGACGGCACGGGGCCTGAACTTGCAGAAGCTGCGAGGAAATGCCTCGATGCAACCGGGGTCGCGATCCACTGGGACATTCAGCCGGCCGGTGTCGATATCATGGAGACGGCCGGGACTCCGATCCCGGACAGCACGCTCGACAGTGTCCGTCGCACGCGTTGTGCACTAAAAGCACCCATCACAACGCCTGTCGGTACGGGATTTCGCAGTATCAACGTCTACCTGCGTCAGGAACTTGGACTTTTCGCCTGCATTCGACCCTGCAAACAATACCAGGGGGTCCGCAGTTATTTTTCCGACCTTCCGGTCGATCTCGTGATCGTCCGCGAAAATACGGAAGATCTCTACGCAGGGGTTGAATTTGAGGCCGGTGAGGAATCCACAAGCCGCCTGATCGAGTTTATCAATGAATTGCCCTCGGATCGAAAAATTAAAACTACGGGGGATGAAACGGGAATCTCAATTAAACCGATAAGTATTTCGGGTACCGAACGGATTGTCCGCTGTGCCCTGGAATATGCCCGCGACAACGGGCGGAAAAAAGTCACTGCAGTCCACAAAGCAAATATCATGAAATACAGTGATGGGCTTTTTCTGGACACGGCCACCCACGTTGCTGATGATTTCCCCGAGATTGAATTTGAAGAGCGGATCGTCGACAACATGTGTATGCAGCTGGTGCAGAAACCAGAATTATACGATGTCCTGGTACTGCCAAACCTCTATGGCGACATTCTCAGTGACCTTGGCGCGGGGATTGTGGGAGGACTGGGCGTGGCACCCGGTGCCAATATCGGTCCCGAGGGCGCGGTCTTCGAAGCGACCCATGGCAGTGCGCCAAAGTACAAGGGACAAAACAAGGTCAACCCGACCGCATTGATCCTATCGGGAATGCTGATGTTGCGGCATATCGGTGAAAAAGAAGCAGCGGACCGCTTAGAGGCCTCGGTTGCCGCAGTAATCGCCGAGGGCAAAGATGTTACCTATGATTTGAAGCCTCGGCGTGACGATCCTACTGCGGTCGGTACCCAGGAGATGGCCGATGCAATTTGCAGGAAACTGCAAGTTTGATCGGTACCGGATAAAAATCGTGACTGGCACGAAAAACCCGCCGTCATTTACTACGGGTCCCTGCATTGCTCGCCTCTTCCACATTTCGGGCACTGGTCAATGGTCAATCTTGCGGTCTGCTCGCGAGGATTGCCCGCATCGCACTGAGTGTGGCCGAAATACCTTATCGCTGGGCGGTCACCTACCGCAACCACGGCTTTGACACGGGTCGTCGTCTGATCCACAAAGTGAATGTGCCGGTCATCAGTGTTGGCAACCTCACACTGGGCGGTACTGGGAAAACGCCCACGGTCGAGTGGCTGGCCAAACAACTCCTCCAGAATCAGGTACGGATTGCGATCGTTAGTCGGGGCTATGGCAAAAGCAGGCGAGTACAAAATGACGAGGCGATGGAACTCTCGGAAAGATTACCTCAGGTACCACACGTGCAAAATCCAGATCGTGTCGCGGCGGCCGAGACGGCAATCGAGCAGTATGCGTGCCAGATCATCCTGCTGGATGATGGTTTTCAACATCGGCGACTGGCTCGCGACTTGGACATTGTACTTATTGATGCACTCGAACCTTTCGGCTTTGATCGTGTGTTTCCCCGTGGCACGCTTCGAGAACCCGTATCGGGAATCGCCCGTGCCGATGTCGTGGCCTTGACCCGCTGCGACATGATCAGTCACCCGCAGCGAGCGCAGCTTCGCCAGCGGGTTGAGTGCTTGGCACCCAACGCGGTCTGGCTGGAAATTACGCACCGTCGGGACGGGCTGCTGGATACCGCAGGCGTCAGGCATCCCCTGGCGGCACTGGAGGGCCAGCGAATTGCAGCCTTTTGTGGGATTGGCAACCCGGCGAACTTCCGGCACACCCTTTCCAACTGCGGTTGGGATCTCGTCGGGTGGAGAGAATTTCCCGATCATCACGGATATCACAGGCGAGATGTAGACAATCTGCTGGATTGGTTGAATAGACATAAGGCGACGGCGGTCGTCTGTACGCACAAGGATCTCGTCAAACTACGACCCCTCTGGACTGCCGGAATAAGGCTTTATGCTCTTACCTTGGCAACAGAAATCGTAACGGGGCAAGATGAGCTCACGCGCTTGTTGGGGCCCTTGATCCAACGCGCTACTGCAATAATCCCGGGGCACTGAACCTGTAATTTTTTCACTGCTAGCATCGGACCCTGCCAAAATTCTCTATGCCACAAGGCCTCGCAGGAGTATAACGCCAGTTCCACAAATCGGCTTCTAACTTTCCTACTCTCCGACGGTTCGCCGTCTGTCACAATTCTGCTGAGAACAACCGGATGGAAAATATTGACTTGCTAGCCGTTTTGGATTCACTCGGCAGCCCCAGGATGCTGGTTGTCGGTGATTTCATTCTGGATCGCTATACCTGGGGTAATGCCGAACGCATCAGCCAGGAAGCTCCTGTCATCCTTTTACGAGCGGACCTGCAGGAACAAAAACTGGGAGGTGCCGGAAATGTCTGTCAGATGCTGCATGGGCTCGGTGCCCAAGTAAGCTGTGCTGGTATACTAGGCCAGGACGAACCGGGAACATGCCTCCGCGGGATGCTTGAGGGCCTGGGCATTGATTGTCAGATGCTGTACTCAGATTCGACACGGTCTACCACTATCAAACAACGATTTATGGGGCGGGCTGCAAATAGACACCCACATCAGATCTTGCGGGTTGATAGCGAAATGCGAGACGCGATTTCGCCCGCACTGGAAAAAGAACTGATTCGTAACATCGTTGGCAATATTATAAACTTTGATGTTGTTCTGATCTCGGACTATGCCAAAGGGCTTGTCACTCCATCGTTAATGCGGGCAGTCCTTGCTGAGGCGAAGAAGCATTGCATCCCCGTCATTGTGGACCCGGTTCGTACGCGCGATTATCGTATGTATCGGGGTGCCACGCTCATCACGCCCAACCGCGCGGAAGCAAAAGAGGCGACCGGCCTACCAATCGATAAACCATCCGATGCGTTGGAGGTTGCCCGTAGATTGTGCGAAATTGTAGATCTAGAAATGGCGATTGTCACACTAGATCGTGATGGCATGGTATTGGCACAGGCGGATGGTCAGGCTGAATTGTTTCCCACCGATCCACGCGCCGTCTACGATATTACCGGAGCCGGGGATGTTGTGATTGCTACCATTGGAATTTGTATTGCCGCAGGATGTACGGGAGAAATCGGGGTACGCCTGGCCAATCTTGCGGCGGGTATTGCCGTGGAACAAATGGGTGCCTCGATGGTCTACCGAACTGACCTGCGAAGTTATCTCCTCACACAACACCGGCCTGTAGATCTCAAACTGCATGACCTAGACCAACTCGCATGCATCGTCAAAACAGCCCAGGCCCAAGGTAAAAGAGTGGTCTTTACCAACGGTTGCTTCGACTTGCTGCACGTAGGGCACATAAGCTACCTGCAAAAGGCAGCCGCGATGGGAGATCTCCTGGTGGTTGGCCTGAACAGTGACCAAAGTGTGCGACAACTCAAAGGCCCCAAACGCCCCGGGATCTGTGAGGCGGACCGCGGCGCTATTCTGTCCGCGCTGCAATGTGTTGATTTGGTGACGATATTCGACTCCCTTGATCCCCTCAAGGTGATTGACGTTATTCGTCCCGATGTTATGGTGAAAGGCTGTGACTACCTTCCGTAAGAGG
>JAUWIQ010000410.1 GCA_030605285.1 Planctomycetota bacterium | reverse complement strand
TTTTGCCAGGCCGCTCTCTGAACGCCGCATCAAGATCGAACAGGTCTTTCCTGAGATCGGCAAGCAGGCGTATCGGGCATGGATGGAATGTGAGAACCGACATCCCTATTGAGTGCTAAAGCGGCCATGCAAACGGAATCTCATCTCGGTTGATGTGACATGGGAGCCAGGGAATCATTCTTTGGAATGGAACATAGATCGGCCGACCGGCTGCGACCCGCCATGTTGCTCCCGCAGCAGAATACCGCGAGAAAAATTCTTTGACTATCCTGACTGTGATGACCGCTGCAGGGCTTTTTCTTGGTGGCCTCTGCGCCGCAGTGCTGGGGAGCGTCAAGTTGCCTCTTGCAAGGCGATTGCAGATGGACGATGGCCGCATCGGTGTGTTGGTGGCCGCTTTTAGCATTACCTTCCTGCCGGTGGTGTTGGTTAGTGGCTGGTTGATCGATCGCATCGGTAGTGAGCTCGTCTTCATGAGCTCGCTGGTGGGTATCGCCGTGGGATTGGTGGCGTTGGCCGCTGCGGCAAACTTCGCCTGGGCCATCGTGGCGGCGGTTCTCCTCAGCATCGCCTGGTCGACATTGATCAACGTGGTCCACGTGATGATCCCGCTGGCATTTGCGGGATCGGTCGCGACCGGCACAAATATTGCCGATGTCTTTTTTTCGCTGGGGGCCCTGACCACACCGCTGCTGGCGGCGAATTTAGTGCGCGGTGATCGCTACCAAGGACTTTTGCTGTTGATCGGGCTCTTTGCCCTGCTCGCCAGCGGCGTCTGCCTGCTGTTTCCGTTCTCCAGCGGTCGCGAGATCACGCAGGTGGCAAGTGCTACGGCGATCGATTCGAGTGATCTTTTGACGCACCCGCGGATCTGGCTCTGTGGCCTTTGCCTCTGTGTGTTTGGGCCCATTGAGACGACATTTGCCACGTGGACCTCTTCCTATCTGGTTGAAAAAGGATATTCGGACCGCTTTGGGACGCGAATGATTTCTGCCTTCTGGGGGGCGAGCATGGCGACCCGTCTCGTCGTGGCGGCCTTATTGCCGGTCGGTGGAGAACCGGAGTTGGTGCTCGCATTGGCGATCGCCGCCCCGCTCGTCACCGTGGCCGTTGTCCTCAACAAGAGTCGGCGACTAGCACCGCTGCTGATTGTGGCTGCAGGGTTGGCTTGCGGTCCTCTTTTTCCCACCTTGCTGGCGATCCTGTTTCTCGGTTTTGAGAGTTCGGCGCACGGACGTGCGGTAGGTGCGACGCTTGCCATCAGCAACCTGGGGTATACGCTCACGCCGATCCTGGTGGGCTTTTATGCCAAGCGGACGAGTGTGCAGCAAAGCTTTCTGATCGTTGTTATTTCGGGATGCCTGTTGATTGCCCTCGGTGTGATACTCAATCTTTGGTTTTAGCGGGTCTCTGATTACTCACCGGCCAGGCTACTGAGTTTTCGCAAGCGGGTAACCGCCGTGGTCAGCTCCTCGACCGCGAAGTCGATATCCGCAGCCGACGTGAAGCGGCCGAGGCCGAATCGCAGGCTGCTGCGAACCGCATCGTCGCTAAGCCCCAACGCGCGGAGTACATGGCTCGGCTCGGGATTGGCGGAGGTGCAGGCGCTGCCGGAACTGACCGCCAGGACCCCGCCGGTACTCATTAAGAGGGCTTCCCCATCGACGTATGCGAACTGCAGATTCAGATTTCCTGCCCCCCGCAGGGCAAGGTCGTCGAGGGGCGGACCATTGAGGGTGACCCCCGAGAGATGTTCCGTGAGTTTTTTAAAAAGCATCTGGCGGAGCTTTGCCAGTCGTGGTGTCTCATTTGCCATCTCCTCCGCGCACAGGGTGACCGCCCGGGCGAGGCCCACGATCCCGGGTACATTGGGTGTCCCGCTCCGCAGACCTTGCTGGTGGCCTCCACCCAGGATTTGCGGCTCGAGCCGCACGTGGGGATCGCGTCGCCTGACGTAAAGCGCACCGATGCCGCGCGGACCGTAAATCTTGTGACCCGAAAAGCTGAGCAGATCGACCCCCAACTGCTGCACATCGATGGGGATTTTTCCGACCGCCTGGGCCGCATCGGTATGGAGCAGCACCCCGCGCTCTTTACAGAGGGCACCGATTTCGGCGAGCGGTTGGATCACGCCGATTTCATTGTTCACCAGCATCACCGAAACCAGCGCCGTATCGTCCCGGATCGCAGCGGCCACCTGATCCGCTGTGATCGTGCCGGGCCGGGCGCTTTGCTGGCTGGCGACCGGGAGCAGTGTGACCTCCATCTCGCGGCGCTTGAGATGGGTCAGGGGGTCGAGGACTGCCTTGTGCTCACTGCAGACGCTCACGAGATGGTTGCCACGGCGGCGACGATTGCCCGCCACCCCGAAAAGCGCCAGGTTGTTGCTCTCCGTGGCACCGCTGGTGAAGATGATTTCTTGAGGCCGAGCTCCGATTGTGGTGGCGATCTCCGCGGCCGCTTGTTTCACCGCTTCGGCCGCCTCCCAGCCGAAGGCGTGGTTCACGCTGCCCGCGTTTCCATAATGCTCCCCAAAGTAGGGCAGCATCGTATCGACCACGCGCGGATCGACTCGGGTGGTCGCCTGATTGTCAAGGTAAACGCGGCCACTCATACTTCGTTTTGCGTTGTCTCAAGCATAATGGGAATGGTAGCAGGAGTATCCTCTCCGTGGAGAAAGTCCTGTTTCCGGTCGACCGCTTGCGGGGTAACGATTCGGTGGCGTCTAAACCTCGGTCTGGGGTGAATCGCGGAACAGCGCCCGCATGCAGATCTGAGACCAGGTTTCAAAACCCTCCAGTTCTTCCAGGATGTCTTCGCAGGGACGAAAACCGGCCGCGATGATTTCTGTTTCGCAGGGTTCGATCTGGGGTTGCTCCACATCGAACAGATGCACGACACCCAGGTGCACCTTGCCGACCGGCGTTTCATCGTCGTTGATCAGACCCACACACCGCTGGCGATAGGGAGTGTCGATCCGGATCTCTTCCTCCAGTTC
>JAUWIQ010000162.1 GCA_030605285.1 Planctomycetota bacterium | reverse complement strand
TGCACCGATTCTTCGGCTAACGCCTGCGTAAAATCCAGGGGGTCCTCCTCAGAGGAAAGTACGCCCACTTCCAGAGCACCGAGTGCCTGCCGTGCGTCTACGTCGCTGGTCTCGGCAAGAAAATCCAAGGCCTCATCCTGTATTTGGATCGTGCGCCCGCCAAACCCCCGCTCGCGATCGTTCAGCGCCGCAATAAGAACGGTCTTTATTTCTGCGTTGGAAAGAGGTTGAAACTGGAAGATGCGACTTCGGCTTACCAGCGCGCTATTGATTGCAAAAAAAGGGTTTTGAGTCGTTGCTCCCACAAGAATCACGGTGCCATTTTCAACATCCGGGAGCAGGACATCCTGCTGCGATCGGTTGAAGCGATGGATTTCGTCAATGAACAACAGAGTACGATCCCCGCTCACGGCAACCGAGTCGGCAGCCTCGGCTAAGAGATCGCGGAGAACTTTGACCCCGCTGGTTACCGCGCTCAATTGGCGAAAGCGACTCTGCGTTGCATCCGCAAGCAGGTGGGCAAGGGTCGTTTTCCCGGTCCCCGGCGGGCCGTAGAAGATGAGGGAGCCGAGTCGGTCGCTTTGCAGAAGCCGCCACAATAATCTGCCTTCGCCAAGAAAATGCTGCTGCCCGCAAAATTCGCGGAGATTTCGAGGTCGCATGCGGGCGGCAAGGGGTTGCACGCTTTGACGATTTTGTGCTTCGGCCGCTTCAAAGAGTGACATACTCAGTACCGTAGTTCGCAAGATCTGAGAATAAGAAGAATCCAAATAATTGGAGCAGGTTGCCGCTCCCGACTCAAGCATGCAGGAAGTCGACCCGCGCAACGCTTGTTGCAGGATTCGCGGGGAGTTTCCCAACCGCTCCTTGCCGCGAAGCGGGGTTCCCGCCCGGAGGGTTCGCAGGATGCGCATTTTTACTAAAAAACACCGCACGCGTTTGCATCGATTGCGCTGCACCGTCCCCCGGGCTGCCCACCCTCTGCAATCTCGGTGCAACGTTGCAGCCCGCTCCGAGAAAGCCAAGCAAAGGATTCCTCGCCGCGGCCTGCCGCAGGAACCTAGTCAAGTCCCTGAAACAACGGTGTCGAGAGGTACCGCTCGCCCAAACTGCACATGATCGTAACGATCCGCTTGCCCGCAAACTCGGGCCGTGCGGCAACTTGAGCAGCAGCCCACATGTTGGCTCCACTGCTGATGCCAGCCATGATCCCCTCCTCCTTGGCAAGCCTTTTGGCCCAGGTAAAAGCATCTTCATCGTCGACGGTGACCACGTCGTCGATCAGTGAGGTGTCGAGATTGCCGGGAATGAATCCCGCGCCAATTCCCTGAATGCGGTGTTTTCCAGGTTGTCCCCCGCCGATTACCGGTGAGTTTTTCGGTTCCACGGCAATCGCTTTGAAATCAGGATTGCGACTCTTGAGGTACCGTGCGACCCCGGTAAGGGTCCCCCCCGTACCAACTCCTGCTACGCGGGCATCGATTTCACCTCCGGAGTCCTCCCAGATTTCGGGTCCCGTGGTCTTCTCGTGGATTTCCGGATTCGCTGGATTGTTAAACTGTTGGGGTATCCAGGCTCCCGATTCCTTCGCTACCAGCTCCTCAGCCTTCTTCACGGCGCCCGGCATTCCAACCTCGGCAGGGGTCAGGACCAGATTTGCCCCGAGCGCACGCAACAGGGTACGGCGCTCGACGGACAGCGATTCCGGCATCGTCAAAGTCAGTCGGTATCCTTTTGCCGCACAGACGAAAGCGAGCGCAATACCGGTATTGCCACTCGTAGGTTCAATGATGTGCGTATCCGGGTTGATCAGCCCATCTCGTTCGGCGGCCTCGATCATCGCAACTCCGATACGATCTTTGACGCTATTCAGCGGCTGGAAAAATTCACATTTGGCAAAGACGGTTGCACCACCCTCCGGCACAAGATTATTGATGCGAATCATTGGCGTATCGCCAATAGCTGCGGCAGCGTTAACGTATGTTTTTCCACGTGGCATCGAGTTCACCTTCTTGATTTGGGTGGCTTTCGGAATTGCCAGTCGCACTGACATCCTATCGATGTCTATCATACGCCTGAGGCAAAACCTGTCTAGCCGAACTTTGTCTCTGCAAACCTCTGCGGGGAATTTTCCCGGCGGTGTTTGAACACGGGGCAACTCTGCGAACGAGCGGCGGTTACTCGAGGAGCGCTAGACGAATGCCTGGGTCAGTTCCTTGGCATCGGCTTGAGTTGCGTCGCGCAGTCGCTCAGGAAAGTCGGGCAATGCGGTCAGCACCCGCGTCCAATTGGGGATTGCTTCACCACCAGACGGGTTATCCCGAAATGTTTTGCCTGCCACCACGATCTGACGAGCAAACCCCTCGATTGCCACTTCTTCCGCGTGGCGATCGAATTGCAGGCCGTTGATCAGCGAATCGGCATGGTATTGGCGGATGGCGTCCTGGGCGGCACGCAAATAGGCGGCCCGCAAGGTCACAAAGAAGCCTTTTTCAAGAATCGTACCGCGACTCGCCAGGGTACGGAAAATCGAAGTCAGAATATCGGATGCCATCTGCATCAGGCCCTTGGAGGGGTCGTCGAGCGAAAGATCCTGATGCTTGTGTTCGTATTCGGATGTGATATCGACCTGGCAGACACGCTTGAGGGATGTGTTGCGAAACACCTCAGCCAGCGTACCGACTTCGAGACCCCAGTCGCTGGGGATTCGGTTGGAACGAGCTAGCGTAGACGTGACCGCAAATTCTCCAGAGAGTGGATAGCGAAAACTCGAGAGATAAGTAAGGAATGGATCGGGGCCCAGAATGGTGATTAAACTGCGTAGCAGTGGCCAGACCAAGAGTCGTACGGTTCGTCCATGCATGCGGTCCGTACGGCGGGCATAATAGGCCTTGCAGAAATCGAAGTCGAAACTGCGATGTGCCATCGGCAGGCAAAGCCGGGCCAGTAACTGGCGATCGAATGTTACGATATCGCAATCGTGCAACACGTACGCTTTGAGACTTGGGTTGGCCATCAGGTAACCGAAGGCCGTCCATACGCTCCGCCCCTTGCCCGGCACGGACAAATCGAAACCGTGGGCGATCAATTCCTCATAAAGTTCCTGCAACCGGTTTCCGTCGGTCCAAAGGACTTCCGCCTTGTCGCCAAGCGGTTGTAACTTGGCCTTTGTTTCCTGATAGTCTTCCAGATCGGGGGCAACACCCAACACGACCACAATGTGTTCAATATAGGAGGCACCGCAGAGTTGTTCGACAATGCCATCGAACGGGTCCGCGCGCATGTCCGAAGCGGTGACAGGCAGCACGAGCCCCAAGCGAAAATCCTGGGTGGCTTCTTCAAGGATGGTCTCGAGCCGGTCGCGACCGATAGACCCCAGGTCGTGGAGGGTGGTAATCAGCCCATCTTGGTGAAAATCAGGCATTTTTATCTCCTCCCAGTCACCGAATGTGGTTGCAATGATTCCACGTGCCCACAAGGATACCCGAGACAGCTTCAGCAGAGAAGCCATCAGGGGAGTGGCAGATTGCTTAAATCAAATGGAATACGTCGCTCCAGAAGTGCGGTGGGTGTCTTGTAGACAAATGTATAATTCTGAATTTCATCTTCGAGTCTGAATTGAAACGCCACCCCAAAATCGTCCTGCTGCTCACGGGTCTCTTCAATCGAGATTGGCTCGATTCTTTCGCCCTGGGTGTTTTCCAGATAGGCATCGTTGCGTAATGCCCAGCCGCTCAAATGCGATTCGAGGCTGCCTGCCGCATCCTCGAATTGTACCTGAATCCGCAGGTCCCATTTGGGCCCGTCCCTGCGGACGCTCTCCAGGGTCACCGTGGCGGCTGCGTTTTTGATTTGCGCTCCCCCGTCTGCAATGCTCGTGAGCCTGTCAAAGAGGAAGGTTTCAATGCTTCCCGGTAGGAGTGCTTTCAATTCACCGGTCAACTTCTTGATCTGATGAACGTCATGGTCCGGTAGTTGGAAGGGGAGGATGCATGTGGCTGCGCCTCGACCCGTGGCAATTTCGCTTTCTCCGCCGGTAGTCTGTTTGAGCAGGCGGCCCTGCTGGTCGACTGCCCGGATCGTATTTCGCAGCAGGACGAGACGGATTGGAGTCAGACGAGGTTCCCACGCTATTTGGAAGTAGATTTCCAACTCGTTGGCCGCAGATTCGCGGTAATTGCGTTCAGCAATTACACGGAGTGGCTCGAAACGGAACCCCGAGTGGTAGTAGGTTCGCCGGCTGCGGGTCGCAGTGGCGGAGTTGCCTGCGATGAAGGCAACAGCACGCAAAGAATTGCCCCGCGCGTCGTGCGCGTAGGGATAAACGACCATCCCCGCTTCATCCAGAATGTGGTCGAGCGCCTCCCAGAAGGTGACATCCTGCAAGTCGATCGTGACGGGCAGTTCAATTTTCGATTGGCCGCGACGTTGACGAAAATCGACAATCTGATTTCCCGAGCGCCGCTCAAGTTCAGCAAGCACTCGGGAGAGGGGTTGCGCCGTCGCTTGGATGCTCAGCAGCTTGCCGAGTGCGGCGGCCTGCGATTTCTGGAGTTGGAGTTGCTGTTGGACCCGCTTGAGGCGGCGGAGGATCTCTGCGGGCATTTGTTCGTCTGGCCGGGGAAGATAGGATAGTGCCGCGGGACCGATTTCCATCAACTGCCTCTCGGCTGCTTCGCGTACCGCGAGTCGGTCATCCGCAAGTTGGCGGGTCAACGCGTGGACCGAGCGTTGTAAATCTTCCGCATCTTCAGCCGCAATGGCCGCAACGACGAACAAGAGATACATTGAGAGCAGAAAAACGGGTCGCATACCGTCCCCTTGTGGGTTCCATTTCCTTTGCCTGCCCGGCGGGTGAGCGGCTACCAAATCTATTTTGAGAGGCGGTCTCCATTCTACGCGGTAGGCCGAGGGCTTGCCAGCTTATCCACTGGCGACGGGCGTCGAATTTTTTTGCAATCCGATACGCCGCAACGTCCGGATCGCCGCAATTCCATTCGACCGGCTCGGATAAAATCGGTTTGAGCGCCTCGGACGTCATTTTGTGGACTTGAGGCTCGCAAGGTATGCGACCAAATCGACGAGTTCCTCCTCGCTAAGTTTGCTCTGCAGCCCCTTGGGCATCAGAGAGATTTTTAGCTGGCGGATGCTCTCAATCCGGGCAGCGGGAAAAGAACGTACGACACCCTCCGCATTTTTTATTTCGATTTGGCCACGGCCGCGACTCAAAAGCAGTCCCGTTTCAATTTGTCCCTCCTGGGTGAGGAGCTCATAGTTTTCATAGTTGTGGCTGATGCCCGCATCGGGGTCGAGAATCGAGACGTACAGCGCCTCCTTGGAGAGCTTGCTGCCGATCTCCGAGAGGTCGGGGCCGACCTCCTTTCCGTCTCCGGAAACCTTGTGACATGCCGCGCAGGTTCCCTTGGTTCGGAAAATCATTAAATCACATGTTTTATTAGATCCATATTATTTTCTGAAAATTAAAGAAAATTGCTACAAAAGGGTCAAGACCAATTTTACATGGAG
>JAUWIQ010000198.1 GCA_030605285.1 Planctomycetota bacterium | reverse complement strand
TCCAGGAGGACATTATGCCCGGTAATTTGCAAGGATAAATGACTGCCCGCTGCAGCGGGTACTAACTGACCGCTTGCGGTGACCACTCCGGTGTCGTTCTTGCCGGCAAGATCACGATAGGTCCACTTTTTCCCGACCCCTTCAAGCCGACCATGCACATCATACAACGGATAGGGGAATTTATCGTAGCGAATCGAAATGTTGTTTAGATCAATGATATGGTGAGGCAGCCAGCGATCCCGCGGGTGACTGCGGGTAATGTGTACGGTACTGTTGACGCTGCCGTTGGGGGCAAAGGATCGAATCACTCGTTGTATTTTGTCGGGGATTGCCTTAAGGAGTCGTTCATTGAGAGGTAATGTGTCCACACGCACAAGCACCTCGCCAATCGCATTACGACCCGGATTTGTAATGTGCGCGGTTATATCCACTGGTCGATTGTCTGACAACGCAGTCAATTGAAGATTTAATAAATTGTTTTTTAGAGATAAGCTGCCTTTGCCTTCTTCGAGTCGGTAGGGAAATTTGTAATGGGTAAACGCGACGGAGACGCAGTCGATCAATGCCTCAGGATGCCATTGCTGGCCATCATGATTCAATTGGAACGTTGCATTGATTTCGCCATTGGGCAGATAACGATTCCAGGTTTCCTTCCAGTGTGTAGGTAGCACAGCGGCGATTTGACCATCCAGAATCAAACGTTCCGCCTTACCCTTGAGCTCGACGCCCGGTGCCGAACCAAATCCTTTTTGATGGCCCTCAAGCCAAAAAGTGGTCCGGCCGCTGCGGGCTGTCATCTCATGGATTGTGATACCATGTTGGGTGATTTGCACGTCTCCCTGCACATCCGTGAGTGGATAGGGGAGTCGCTCGTCATCAATACGACCTTCCGTCAAATGACCGCGAGCATCGATCTGCCAGGGTTCCGCGCGTCGAGGATCGTAGTCGGCGTGCAAGCTCATGGCCAGATGCCCTTGTAGCTGTTGGACTGCCGAGAGTCGTTCTGAAATATCTCCTGGTAGTGCCTGCTGCAGCTCCGGAGATAAATCAATGCCCTCGAACCGACTCGCGAGTTTCCAGCGACCGGAGGGCTTTTTCAGCCAGCCTTCAATTTCTGCGCGGCCGAGGTGCTCACCGGTCAGCGAACCTTTCACCTCAGTGAGCGACCTATCCGCAGTTTGAGCGTCACTCGACTGGGATAGCTGAAATATGAGATTGATGTCGCGAAACTTGAGCATCCCCGAAGGATTCTTCAGAGGATCGAAAAGAACGAGCGACCCCTGTTCCACTTTGAGCGTCCGTGCCGTGCCTCCTAATTGGGGCAGGGGTAAGAGTCGCTGGATACTCCAGGTGCCGTCAGTCCGTCGCGTGGCGCGTAGCGTCGGATGGCGAATGATGACATGGGTTATGTTGGGCTTGCCGCGGATTAGATCCTGAATCTGAGCGCGGCAGCCGAGCAGAATTTCCTCAAAGTGAGCTAGTGCTGCCTGCGGGCCGCTGGCATCGCGCTCCGTGAGCGTGAGATCATGGATGAGAATGCCCTTACCGTCAATGCGCTGTACACTGCGAACCTGAACATCGAGATGGGGATAGGCAGTAGCAATGGTCTGTTCGACATGGCTGCGGATCTTGTCGTTGAGCGTATCCTGGAAATACCAGAGCGCAGCAATTGCCGCGAGGGCGCCTAAAAGCAGTCCATACTTGAAGAGAAACCAACAGACGTTGATCAGACGAGTGAAAATAAGGCGAATCCTTTCGCACACTCACTGGTGCTTCCATGCGCAGCAGCGATTTGTCTTGTCGCCGGGGGGGACAATGGGCGTTCGTTGCCTTCAATCCCACGGTTCCCGACAGACTTGGCGGCAATAGTACGCGGGCCGCTGAACCACGGTCAAGGTCCAGTTATGCGGGCTCGGACCGTCTCCGCAGCACAGCCAGCGGTTCCAAATAGGTCGTTCCGTGGAATCCCTGCGCAGGGGCCAGCCAAAAATATGAGAAAATGCCGTAAATATCGGTCATGTAAATGTTTACTCAATGTTTTATACTCAGGCGACACTGCGGATCTCTGCAAGGCAGAGCGGAGTCGATTGCTGGCATTGCTTTCATGATTTGCCCGTTTGGAGCGCAACCGAGTTTTGATTGGGACCGGTGCCAGTCAGTAGCCGGTCCGTTGTTTTTATTTTGACCCTAACATTTCAGGCCCGGCGAAGGGGTGAATTTTCATGAACGACCGAAACAACAAAATGGTCTTTTGGGGATGTTTTGTCGCGCTGATTACGACTTCGTTTGCATTTTTTAGTCGCATGTATCTTTGTGGCGTGCGATTCAGCACAGAGTTTAATCTCGATGAGACAGAAGTTGGCGAATTGATGGGTGCCGGAATCTGGCCCTTCGGAATTTCCATTATCCTCTTCAGCCTGGTAATCGACAAAGTGGGCTATCGCGTGGCGATGCTCTTTTCCTTTGTCTGTTATGCGGCGTACTTGGTGTTGGCCTGGATGGCCTTCGAAGCGATTGCAGGTATCGAAGGCGAGGCGCTCAAAGTGGCACAGGCAAAAGGCTACAGCCTTCTCTATTGGGGTAGCTTCATTCTGGCGCTCGGTAACGGCACGGTGGAGGCCTTTATCAATCCCGTGGTGGCAACCATGTTTAACAAGGATAAAACCAAATGGCTTAACATTCTCCATGCCGGTTGGCCGGGGGGCTTGGTCATTGGCGGCCTGATTACGGTTGCCATGGCCGATACCGCGGCTGAGGGCGATTGGAGATACGTGTTAGGCGTGGTTGCAATCCCAGCCGTCATTTTCCTGCTGATGCTGATTGCGGTACGGTTCCCGGTACAGGAACGCCAAGAGGCGGGTGTCAGTTACCGGGAAATGCTTGCCGAATTTGGTGGCTTTGGCGCCCTGGGTGGGTTTGGACTCATCTTCTGGCAACTTGGCGAGGTGTTTAGTTGGGGTACCGGTTGGACCCTGGGTCTTACGATTGCATCGGTGGTTGTTTTTGCGATCTACACCCGCAGCTTTGGCCGACCGATTATGGCATTTTTGATTATTATCATGATGCCCCTTGCGACCACCGAAATCGGCACGGACGGTTGGATCAGTAGTTTGATGGAAGAGCCGATGAAAGCCCTCGGCTACAACGCCGTCTGGGTTCTGATCTACACCTCGGCCATCATGATGGTCCTGCGATTTTTTGCCGGACCCATTGTGCACAAACTCTCGCCGATCGGTTTGCTGATTGTCAGTTCCGTCCTCGCAATAGCGGGTCTGTTTGCACTATCTAAGACGGGAAGTTCAGGGTTGGGTCTGATCGTTGCAGCAGCAACACTCTATGCATTCGGCAAAACGTTTTTCTGGCCGACCATGTTGGGGGTCACCTCCGAACAGTGTCCCAAGGGGGGGAGTCTGTCGCTCAACGCAATCTCTGGGATCGGGATGATTGCGGTTGGAGTGCTCGGTTTTCCTTTTATTGGATTCTTGCAGGATAAGACAGCGAGTACAGAACTGACGGCCGACGCTCCGGCAATAGCGCATATTGTGTTGGAGAAAAAAGAATATTTTGGCCGTGAGTACAGTGCGATCAATCCGGAGCAGGAAAAAGTAGCAGTGGCCCAACAGGGGGAAGCAGCAACCACTTCCTTGAAGGCTGCCAACAAGGCCGGACAGTTCAATGCACTTGGGAAAATGGCATTCTTCCCGGCGTTTATGCTCGTTTGTTATGTGCTGCTCTTCCTCTATTTTAAGGCGAAGGGGGGATACAGACCGGTGGTGCTTGCCGTTGGCGGGAATACGGATACCGGGGCCTAAAAGATTGGGCGGTTGCCCAAAAGATCGGTTCATACAGGACGGGTCAGCGAGAGCTGCCCGTCCTCTTTTTTTGCCAGCACACTACCCGGCAGGGTCGTGGTGGCAGCGGTTTTGCATTGCACCATTGCAGCGAGCGACGCCCACTCGCGATGCCCCATCCCCTGCAGCGGCCAATCCTGGCCTTGCCAGACCTGAATCAACAGCTCGCGAATTAAATAGTCGGGCACGTCCTGGAGCCGGCCACAGTCGAGCGAGATGCACTCCGCAGAGGCGTGGGCGATACAGTCGGTTAGCTGACGCTCGGCAAGCTGATCCACGAGTCGCTGCACGTCACCGGCCAGCTGGCCAAGCCGCAGAATGGCGGGAATCGCCTGGGGATTGAACTCCTTTTGAATCAGGGGCAACAGTTGATTGCGGATGCGGTTGCGGGTGAAGGCCGGGTCGCAATTGCTTTCGTCGCTGCAGTAAGGTTGCTCGATCGCCGCAAGATAGGCGTGTACCGCGCTCCGCGAAAGAGTCAGCAGCGGCCGCAGCAGCGAGACGGCGGGCGAGAGGCTGCGGGCCCTGGGCATGCCGGCAAGGCCTCGAAGACCGGTACCGCGTACGATTCGATGTAAGATGGTTTCTGCTTGATCCTCGGCCGTGTGGCCCGTGCCGAGGTAGCGGGCGCCGTGCCGTTCCGCCAATCCCTGTAGAAAATCGTAGCGCAGCTCGCGGGCCGCCGCTTCGAGGCCGTCTCCCTGTTGCGCTGCAATCTTACGGACATCGGCGGAGCCCGTCTCGCACGGCACGCCCAGGTCCTGGCAGAGCGACTCCACAAACGCCTGATCGGCGTCCGCTTGCTGCGGCCGCAGGCCATGGTGGAAGTGTCCGACGATCAACGGCCCTTTGGCGACGACGGGGCCCGCTTGGTCGGCAGCGGTTTCGTTCTTGATGGTTACCATAGCCCGCAGCAGCGCAACGCTGTCCGGGCCACCGGAGACGGCCAGAATGACGGACAAGTCCTGCCAATCCTCGCTGGGCCAAGAGGCCGCCAGTTCAGTAACAAAGGGATGGATTTGCACGAGGCGGTTTCCGGGTGACATTCTGGTTCTGGCCGAGTCGCTGATTCCTATGTGGAATCAGCACCCGAGCGGGCATGTTC
>JAUWIQ010000330.1 GCA_030605285.1 Planctomycetota bacterium | reverse complement strand
TAGGGGGTGCTATTCCACCGAACGCCCGTTTCCATTTCCTGGTCGAACTGATTGATATCAAGTGACGCCAGGGGATCCAGCCTGCAGTTCGGGTCTAGCCGCTAGCGATCAACTGCCGATCAGCTGCCGAACAAGTTGCTCGACGCGGACGTAGGGCGATTGCTCGCCCTGAGGAATGACCGTCTCCACCAGACGGCCCTGCTGGTCATAGATCAGTACGGCCGGAATACCCACAAGGCCAAGCGATCGGTAAACCCGATCGGCATCGTCGGTCATCAGGATGTTATCGAAGGTGGCTTTCTGCTTTTCCAGAAATTTAAGGACGCGTGGCACCAATCGATCGACCGGTGCGAGTCCCTGGTTATCGATATTCAGGCTCATGCAGACCACCTTTTGTGAATCCTCTTCCCGGTGCAACGCGACAAGATGATGGAAATCGCGCATGCAGGGAGGACAGTAGGTCGCCCAGACGTCCACCACGACCACTTTTCCCCGCTGCCGGGCGATAAAGCGGCCGAACCCGGCGAGGTTCATGGGCTGCAAATCCACTTGGCCCGGTTGACGAACGCCCGCATCACCTGCCGAGTCGCGTGAGCCAGCATCCCCAGAGCAGCCTCCGCCGAGGGCAGCCAACAGGAGAACGAGAAGAACCGCCCCGCTTCGTGCGGGGCGGTCTGTCTGGAAGCGGTGGCAGGCGTGCGACACTCCATACGGCTGCCAGCCTGCACAGCCACAAGCTTGACTTTTTTGTGGCATAGGGTGGGTTAGTTGTTGAGGATCTTCTTGGTTCCAGCAACAACGGCAGCAATTCCTTTGCCGTCGACTTGGCCCTTGCCAAAAGTCTTATTGTCTTTGACCTGGCCATTGACGTAGGTCATGACCGTCACATCGGCCTGGGGTGCAATCGCAAAGCCTTCCGGTCCGTTCGGTAAATCTTTCGCTACACAGATGGCCACATTTTTGAAGCCATGTTTTTTAGCAAATGCTTTTGCTGATGTGGCTGCCTTGTCTGCATCTTTGCCAATGATATTGACGAAGGAGGCCATTTTTTTATCTGAATTGGCAGCGACCGTTTCATCAATTTGCTTGACAAGTTTCGCCAGATTTTCATCGGTGCTACGAGCAAAAACCATGACGACCGGTTTGTTTCCCAGATAACATCGATAGCAACCGGTCCAGCCCTCGGACTTCCCATCGTCTTCGGCGCCACCTGCTTTGGTTACATGGAATGCCGGGACGAAATCGCCCTCTTGTAAACCACTCTTAATTTCTTCTGCTACCGCCAAGCCGCTCATGAGGACAGCTGCCAGTAAGCCTGTAAAAACCAGTTGGATTGTCTTTATGGATCGCATCAATTCTTCTCCTCGTTCATGCACAGGTTTGTGAGCGGAATTGCTCAAAAAAATTGCCTCTACCCCGAGGTAGACTGCCTGCCCGACTTCCATAAATTATATCCATCTGACCGGGGGGAGCAAAAGGTCGAAGGGGAAAAAGAATAGCGACTAAAAATTAAAAGAATTGATCGCAGAAATCTTCCCAAAACTGGAGCGCTAGTATCGCTGCCGGGTGCAATCCGTTATGTTAAAAGTGCGCTTTCATCCCCCATTTCATGGAGATCATAGATGGCTTTACCGTATGTTTCCCTACTGGCTGCTGAGGTGGGCGAGTCCGACTCGAGCGGGGCCGTCATGATCATCGTCATCGGACTGGTGGCTTTGATTGCCTTTATCAGCGTCATCGTCTTAATGCTCTATGGAAAGCTCTGGTTTCGGGCTTACATGTCGGGTGCCTATGTGCGGATGCTCAGCCTGATCGGAATGACCTTCCGGCAGGTGAACCCGCGGGTCATTGTCGAGGCAAATATTATGGCGGTTCAGGCTGGTGTGGGTGGCGATCCAGAGACCGGCATTACGACCGATCGCCTCGAAGCGCATTACCTCGCACGGGGTAATGTTCCGAATGTGATCCAGGCGGTCATCGCTGCCCATCGGGCGGGAATGGATCTAGATTTTGAACGGGCAGCCGCGATCGATTTGGCCGGTCGCGATGTTCTCGATGCGGTTCGCACGAGTGTTTATCCCAAAGTGATCGATTGTCCCGATCCCCAGAAATCGAGAAAGCCGACACTCAGCGCGATTGCCCGTAACGGCGTCGAGTTGCGGATTCGCGCTCGGGTTACCGTCCGTACGAATTTGGCCCAACTGATCGGCGGCGCGACCGAGGATACGGTCGTTGCACGCGTGGGCGAAGGCATCATCACCTCGATCGGATCGGCCGACAGTCATCTCGATGTACTCGAGAATCCAGACCGTATTTCCAAGGCGGTGCTCGCCAGGGGACTCGATGCACAAACAGCTTTTGAGATCGTATCGATTGATATTGCCGACATCGATGTCGGTGCAAATATTGGTGCCCGGCTACAGGCCGATCAGGCCGAGGCCGCTACGCGAGTCGCACAGGCCACAGCCGAGCAACGTCGGGCGGAGGCCGTCGCGCAAGAGCAGGCAATGAAAGCCCGTATTGCAGAGAATCGCGCCCATGTGGTTCTGGCCGAAGCAGAGGTTCCGCGGGCGATGGCCAATGCATTTCGAGAAGGGAACTTTCACGCGGGTCCACCGGACGCCTAGCGTGCTCCGTTGGGGTTCCAGGGACTGCTCGATCCAGTCAGTTCAGCTTACTCGCCGAAAATATCGTCGTCACTCTCCGCATCGTCTGCAGGCTTCTTTTCGGTTTCCTCTTCGGTATCTGCGTCGAAAACATCATCAAAGGGATCGGGGTTTTTGTTCTCGAAGTCTTCGGCGGGCGCTTTTTCAGCCGGTTTATCGCTTTCTGCGTCATCGGTACTGAAGAGTTCGTCTTCTTCATTATCACGGTCTGATTTCCCGGTTTGATTCTTGTCAGTAGTTTCCTCATCCGTATTGAGCAAGTCGTCATCCGCATCTTTTGCCGAAGTTGATTCTGCCGGTTCGGTATTGCGGGGCAGTCCCGGGCGTATCTGCTCAGGCACAGCGTGTCGCTCTTGATTCATTTGCTTGTTTCGCAGATGTCGTTCCCGCAGCACATCGGTCCGCGCACTTTCCAGTCGATAGCGATCGGGCCCCTGGACGCGGATCAGAGATTGATCGACAAGGAGAGTCACGTTGCCGTCAGCGACTTCTTGTGCTGCTGCTCGATGAAAATCTTGGTCGGCCTGTTCGGGACGACCGAGTTTCAAATACGTTAGGCCACGGAAATAAAGCGTTCTTGGATCCCTGTTGCCGGTCTCGATGGCAATAGAAAACAATTCGTGGGCCCGTTTGTAGTCGCCGCGCTTATAGGCGTGGACACCACTTCCGTACAGCCGGTCGAGAATCTCATCCTCCTGTGCGACCGCGATTGTGCCGGTGCCCACAAAGAGGATGGATGTTGAGAAGACCAACAGGAGGACCAGTTCCAAACGAGAAAACGCCTTTCGCAACATCGTCGACAACTCCCTTTGCAGTGCGTGAATGGGCCGCTGAACGAAAGGGCCCTCCTTTTTAATGTAATTAAAGATTTTGCTGTGTGGC
>JAUWIQ010000441.1 GCA_030605285.1 Planctomycetota bacterium | reverse complement strand
TGTCGCAGTCGAACGTGGATCGCTGTTTTTGACCGGTCGCATCGGTCTGTAGAATTGCATAGGGATGATTGCGACGATGACCGAGATTTTTCAGGGGCACCTGATGCTCCTGTTTCAGCGTAGCATCGGTAACGCTTTGTTTCCCCCTGGCAGAAAGGTACTCCAGCCGAGTGGGCATTTTCTCCTCTGTTCCCCAACGCACGATGGCCGAGGTAGGGGTATCAAATTGCAAAAGTGGACCCCAAGCAAGTTTTGCGGGCGATGCATTTTCAGAATCTATTTGAAGTGGCGCAAATTTTTTGCGGAGGGAATGTGCTTTCTCGTTGCCCCCCGCTCTGAAACAGGTGATCTGCCCTTCGTCCGTACTGACAAACAGCCCTCCTGCGGCCACCGCTAGACCAAAGGCTCTGCCGTGGACACTTGCTTCCCAGAGAACCGATCCATCGTCGGCCGAAAGGGCCGCCACCCCATCGACCAATCCAGCGTAAATCGTATCGCCCGCTAAAATCATCGAAACGACCGAGAGCCCCGTAGCGCGAAAACGAATTTTCTTGGTCGCTCGATCAAAAGCGGTGATCACCGGTCGGCCGAGCTTTTGGCGATCAAAGTGCGTGGTAATGATGGGTTCTTTGTCTGCGTTGAGCGCGATATTGAGGTCTTCCTGCTTTTTCGGATTGATCGCGTTTTTGGTCGGTGTACTGAGTAGATAAGCCGTCTCGCCTGCCACAATCAGCGACTGGCCCATCGGGAAGGTCGCCAGACGCGCTCCAGTGTTCGGATTGCTGGCAGTAAAATTACCATCGCGGTTGCCGGGACCGTGGAAGAGTTGATTATCCGGTGTCAGTAAGGCAAAGCACCCGCTGCCGTGATAATCGACTTTTCCGCGACGCGTACCATCCTTGCGATTTAAAATGAGCGGGGCAATGCGTCCTTGAGGAACGATCAACAGTTCTTTGGAAGCGAGCATTGCGCCCTCAAACGAATGACTGTCGCTCAACTCTTTCACGTACCGGCCCTCACCCTCAACCTTTCCCGTTGTGGCGTCCACTGCACATAAATAGGAACGTCTCCAAGGAAGCATCGAACAGCAGAAATAAGCGGTTCCCTCCTCAACGGTGACCCCCGTACGCACAGGCCAAAACGAAATCAAGCGGTTGTTGTTGATAACCTTCCGGTAATCAGCGCGCGGATTGAATTTCCACTCCAAGGCCCCTGTCTCTGCATTGAGACAGTAAGCTGAACCGTCATCCGAGCCAAAATAAACTCTGCCCTCGGACAGCGAGGGGGCAATCCGCACCGGGCCATTGGTCGTGTAGCTCCACAACGGTGCTCCGGTCGCAGCGTCGAGACAATGAACCGTATCATCGATGGAGGAACCAAAATAAACCTTTCCCCCACCAACGGTCGTATGCAACGCAGCATCGTAATTGCGCATGGAGTTGAGGCGGGGAATATCGTTATAGGCATCCCACTTAGCAGGTCCTGCCCATGCGGGCAGTGGTGGACGGAGCGATTTCCAGTGCCAGGCGGGCCCGAGTTCCGGCGGTGGAAGTGATTCGGGGGTCTGGCCGCTGCGAGCATTGTCATGTCGATACGTAGGCCACTCTGCGACCGCTGATAGAACCGGGAGCCAAAACAGTAGTGTCCCGACAAATGCTCGGAAAGAAGCTCGCCACAAAAAGCCGCAAGGCATCGAAGTATTTGTATTTGCGACCGAATTGATCGATGAACCCATTGATTCTTTATCCTTCTTTGAAGTGACCACTACCTACTGGCGGAGCAACCTGGACCCGGCCGCCTACGAGCTGAATCACCTGATCGGCATACGTCCATGCCGAACGGGTATGGGTTACCACCAGCACCGTACCCCCTTGCTCCCGGTACTCGGTCAATACGCGATAAACCTCTTCTGCAGAATGTTCATCCAAATTTCCGGTGGGCTCGTCAGCGAGCAGCACCGGTGGCTTGAGTAAGGTTGCCCGGGCAATCGCCGTCCGCTGTCGCTCCCCCGCACTGAGTTGACTTGGCTTGTGGTGGATTCGATGTGCGAGCCCCAAACGCTCGAGCAATTGGTCGCAGTCTTGGTGCCCACCTCGCTCCGAGGTCTTGAGATGCCCTAGCGGCAACAACACATTTTCGCGGACTGTCAGATAGGGAACGAGATGGAAGTCTTGAAAAATAAATCCGATTTGCGTTGCTCGAAATGAAGCTCTTTCTGATTTTGAAAGGGCATACAAATCGCGGTTAAGGACGCTCACTTTCCCCGAATTGGGCCGAAGCATCCCGCCAATCGTAAAAAGAAGTGTCGTCTTCCCCGAACCACTCGGGCCGCAAAAGCAAATCAATCGACCGGATTCGATATCTAAATTGATCTCTGCCAGTGCCGTCACCTTGTCGTGCCGCACCGGAAACGTACGTGTTACATTTCTGAGTTGAATGAACATATTCACTGCCCCTCACGTAAGGTGACAGCCGGATCGCGACCGATGGCCCAAGCGGCAGGAATAAAACTCGATAAACGGGCAATCAGTGGCGCCGCCATCGCGGCAAACGCTAAAAGATGGAAGTCACTGCGGATCGCACCGGACGTTACTGGAAACATTTCGGGGCCAAACGTTAGAGTCATGCTGGTTCCCATCGCAAACCCTAAGATGGCGGCGAGCAAACCAACAAGGAGTGCCCGGCCAAGGATCAAAAAACCAATGGTTCCTCCACCGTAACCGAGGGCGCGGAGTAGACCAATTTCTCCGATCCTCTCACGGACATTGATCGCTGCTAAAACGCCAAGCCACGCACCACTGGCAAGGATCAAAAGGAGCATCACGAACGGGGAATACGTCTCCATCATTCGACGTTGACGTACGCGGGCATC
>JAUWIQ010000371.1 GCA_030605285.1 Planctomycetota bacterium | reverse complement strand
TGACTCGGATGTGTTCAAGGTAATCGAGGGGGCCGCCTACTCTCTGGCACTTCACCCCGATCCGGTGCTTGAGAAATACCTTGATGAGCTGATTGCAAAAATTGCGGCCGCTCAGCAAGACGACGGCTACCTCTATACGATTCGCACGATCCATGGCGAGGAACCTTTTCGGCTCCAGCGCTATACGGGCAAGACACGTTGGTCGTACCTGGAGCACAGCCACGAACTCTATAACGTGGGACATCTCTACGAAGCGGCCGTCGCCTATTATCAGGCTACCGGAAAACGCACCTTACTGGATGTGGCAATCAAAAATGCCAATCTCATCGACCGTCTGTTTGGAGAAGGCGAAGGGCAGCAAATCGACGTACCCGGGCATCAAGAAATCGAGATCGGGCTGGTCAAACTCTATCGCACCAGTGGAGAGAAGCGCTACTTGGATCTCGCCAAGTTCTTCCTCGATCACCGAGGTGTTCCCGAGGGGCGCAAAGAAAACCGCGTCTATGGCGAATACTGGCAGGACCACCAGCCTGTGACGGAGCAGACCGAAGCGGTGGGACACGCCGTGCGGGCGGCCTATATGTATAGCGGGATGGCCGATGTTGCGGCCCTCACCGGAGAGACCTCCTACGTCCAGGCGATCGATACGCTCTGGGAGAACGTCGTCGGAAAAAAAATGTATCTCACGGGAGGTATTGGAGCCCGGCACCACGACGAGGCATTTGGTGCGAACTACGAGCTGCCTAATGGTTCGGCCTACAACGAAACCTGTGCGGCGATCGGAAATGCGATGTGGAACCACCGTATGTTCCTGCTGCATGGGGAAAGCAAATATATTGATGTCCTGGAACGGATTCTCTACAACGGATTTCTGGCCGGTATTTCAATCGACGGGGACGAGTTCTTTTATCCCAACCCGCTTGCGAGCGACAGCACCTATAAATTCAACAAGGGTTCCACGGCCCGTCAGGGCTGGTTCGCCTGTTCTTGCTGTCCGGTCAATATCGTTCGCTTCATCCCCGCAATTGCAGGCTACGTCTATGCCAAGCGGGATGACGACATTTATGTCAACCTCTTCATGCCGGGAGAGGGCACCATCGACCTGGGCGGTGATCCGGTCCGTCTTACGCAGCAGACGCGTTATCCCTGGGACGGGAAGGTGCAGATCACAGTCGATCCGGAGCGGTCGAGGCAATTCACGCTCAAGATTCGGATTCCCGGCTGGACCCGTGGCGAGTGCGTGCCCAGTGATCTCTATCATTACCAGGATCGTGCGGCGGGCAAGGTGAGCTTGCAGGTGAATGGCCACGAGGTCCCGCTGACCCTCCAGCAGGGCTACGCCGCAATCAGTCGTCATTGGCAGTCGGGTGACCGGGTCGATTTGCAGTTGCCCATGCCGATAAGGCGCGTCCTCTCCAATCCCCAGGTGGTAGCGAACCGGGGTCGCGTAGCGTTGGAGCGTGGGCCGCTCGTCTATTGTGTGGAGGATGTCGACAACGGAGGGCAGGCCGCCAATCTGATTCTTCCCGACACGGAAAAACTTGATTCCAGATATGAGAACGACTTGCTCGGGGGCATGGTATTGCTTGAGGGCGAGGGCCTTGTGGTGGATCCGGATGATCCGGCAAAGACCAAGCCCGTACCGCTCGTGGGCGTTCCCTACTACGCCTGGAATCATCGTGAGCCGGGCAGGATGGCCGTCTGGCTGCCGCGCGATCGGCAAACCTGGCAAGCGCAAACGGAAAAAGCCAAGGAAACAAAGTAGTCCGGCGCGGCTTTGCCATCGCTGCTCTGCCCGCGAAACCCTGCCGGAGGCTGCCGATCTCCGCGGGCTGCCGAAAGACCGCTCGGCGGTGGCCACATTTTGTCCTATAATGTTTATGTCCTACCCCGTATCCTTTTAGCCTGAGGCACTCCGATGACCGTTTCTCGTAGAGCATTTATCGCCAGCAGCGCCGCGGCAGCCGTCACCCTGCAACAGGCAACGGCCCGCGCCGACGTCAACAACACAGTCCGCGCCGCAGTACTCGGTGTCAATGGCAGAGGTCGTACGCATATCGCGCATCTGGAAAAACAACCGGAGACCGAAGTTGCCGTACTCTGTGACCCGGATGAAAAAGTACTCGGGGTGCGGGCCGAAGAGTTTGAGCAGACCCACGGCAGGAAGGTGGAGACCGAAACGGATTTGCGCAAAGTACTCGATCGCAAAGATATCGATCTGGTCACCATTGCGATGCCCAATCACTGGCACGCATTGGCGACGATCCTTGCCTGCCAGGCGGGCAAGGATGTCTACGTCGAGAAACCGGGGTCCCACAATATTTATGAAGGTCGCAAGATGGTCGAAGCGGCCAACAAATACAAACGCATTGTGCAGCACGGAGTTCAACTCCGCAGTTCCCCCTCGATCCGCGAAGGGGTGGAAAAGATGCGTAACGGTGTGATCGGGGATGTCTATATGGCCCGCGGCCTTGTCTTTCGTCGCCGCGGTTCGATCGGCAATCAACCGGACGAACAAAATCCTCCCCAACATCTCGATTGGAATCTCTGGCAGGGGCCGGCTCAGGAGCGGGCGTTTTCCAAGCGACTGGTTCACTACAACTGGCATTGGCACTGGGATTACGGCAACGGCGATGTCGGCAACCAGGGAATTCACGAAACTGACATGTGCCAGTGGGGACTCGATGTCGGGCTCCCCTCGGAAGTTGTCGCGATGGGCGGAAAGTTCCTCTGGGATGACGACAAAGAAACGCCCGAGGTACTGACCTCCAATTATTACTACCCCGAAGAGAACAAGATGATCCAATTTGAAGTGCGGAACTGGAACACCAATCCTGAGGGAGGTGCCGGCGTAGGCAACATCTTCTACGGCAGCGAGGGGTATATGGTGGTTCACGGCTACAGCGCGTACGAAACGTTCCTGGGACCCAAACGCGAACGGGGGCCCAAGCGAAGCGGTGGCGACGCCATGACGGAGCACATGAGCAATTTCCTTGCCGCGGTGCGAAGTCGTGATGCCAGTTCACTCAACGGTCCGGTGGAGACCGCACACAACAGTTCCGCCCTGGCCCATCTGGGCAATACTGCCTACCGGCTTGGCCGAAAGTTGAATTTCGATCCGAAGAGTGAAACGTTTGTGAACGATCCTGAGGCCGATACGATGCTCACCCGCGAGTATCGCAAGCCGTTTGTCGTGCCCGCTGTTGTCTAGCTGACACCGTTTTCTAGCTGATACCGTTGTCTAGATGGCCTGGCCAACGGCTTGATCGCTTTCTGGTGGCGTGGCCCACAGGCAGGCAATCGCGATCGTTGCG
>JAUWIQ010000314.1 GCA_030605285.1 Planctomycetota bacterium | reverse complement strand
AGAAAGGAGCATATCCATTTCCCGTGCAGCTGGCCGCGGATTAATTTGCCGGGCCAGGTCTACAAGCATGGCGGTATTTTTTCCCATTGCACTCACAACCATCACAACTTGATTTCCCTGTTGCTGTGTGGCGATAGCTTTCCGCGCGGCAGAGAGAATCTTTTCGCTGTCTGCAACACTCGTTCCCCCAAACTTTTGTACGATGATACCCATAAATCTATATTTTTCTTTAAAATAATTTTTACTTAAATCTTCTTTGAAAGAATAACGAGACACCTGCCCAGAGAGAGTAAAATAAACTGGCAGCCGAGCGTATTCTCCGTTTATAAATACTTAACCAATAAAGTGTGCCATTAGTGTGTGACCTGCAGCAAAGCCATTTTCAGAAATTTCTGCGGAGGACTCATTGTACGCACAGCTTTGATCAACAGGAATTCCAGTCCCAGCCATCGTAAAGGGTACACATCCGTGACTGTGTGTCTTGGTGCGAACAGGCGTTGGATGATCTGGACAGATCAAAATGCGGAAGTTTTCCCCGGCATTCAAGGCCTCACAGAGCGGGGCGACGATTCTCTCGTCGATTTCTTCGATTGCAACTATTTTTTTCCCCAAATCTCCTTCGTGCGAGGCTTCATCCGGCGCTTCAACGTGCACACAGACAAGATCAGTGGATTGCAGTGCGGCGAGTGCCGCCTGGCCTTTCGCTGCATAATCCGTATCAGTATATCCCGTGGCACCGGGCACACGCACATTTTTCCAGCCAATCAGTTCAGCCAGTCCCCGCAAGAGATCAACGGCCGTAATCATGGCCCCGTTTAGGCCAAATTTTTCTACAAAGGATTGCAGGCGGGGCCGTCGGCCCTGTCCCCAAAGCCAGATGTTCGTCGCCGGCAGTTTTCCCGCAGCCTTTCTTTTCCTATTGATAGGGTGGTCATTGAAAAGAGAGACACTTTCTCGCATCAGCTGGTTGAAAAAATCACTTCCCGCTCCCCGCGGATAGTGGTCAATGACTTGCCCATCTGTTAGGTCGTGGGGCGGTGTTGTCCGCGTATCTGGATCGAAAGGCCACGCTGTGGCAGCTCCTCTACAGACCAGTAAATTTCGATAACTTACCCCCGGTATCCACTCGATGTCCCCGATAGCGAGGCTTTCTTTCAAGGTATTCAGTAACCCAACAGCTTCTTCGGTTGAAATGTGGTCTGCCGTAAAATCGCGCATGACCTGGTCTTCAATGGTGACTAAATTACAGCGGACCGCCCAATCGTTTTCCCCAAGGACAATGCCTTGTGCTGCCGCTTCGATCGGCGCTCGACCAGTAAATGCGGCTACCGGGTCGTAGCCGAGAAGGCTCATATTGGCGACTGCGGACCCGGCAGGCAAATGGGCCGGGACATGATTTGCATGGCCAACCATTCCCGCTTGCGCAACCGAATCCATGGCCGGGGTGTTTGCCGCTGCGAGGGGGGTTTTTCCATCGAGTGCTTCCTGTGGCTCATCCGCTGCTCCATCAGGAATCACGATCACGTATTTCATGGGTCTGTTGTTGTTTGAGTCTTTGCAGGACGTACGATGTAATCGCACCACCCTAGTCGAGAATCCGGAGTCGCACCGCCGGTTCATGCACCATTTCTAATTGGTTGATTTTTTTCATTGCTCGATCGGCAGCACCCACCGTCGTTTGATGGGTCATAATAATCAGCGGTACACGATCATCCTCCACCTCGTGCCGTTCATGCTGGATAAACGAAGCAATCGAGATGCCTTCCCGGCTAAGTGCTCCAGTAATATCGGCCAAGACCCCCGGATGATCTTTGACGGTGAACCGAAGATAGTACCGCGTGGATGTGGTGAAAGAGGGCCTGGGAACGACTCTGGCAGGTTTTTCAGACCACAGTTGCAGTGTACGAAAAGTGATGGCTGTTCTTCCGACAACCGTATCGATCAGGTCAGCCGCCACGGCCGAAGCCGTAGGCATCCTTCCAGCCCCCATGCCATGGAACCAAACACGTCCCACCGCGTCCCCGACCAAGCGAATTGCATTGTAAGCACCCCCGACATCTGCCATAGGTGAATCGCAGCGGACCAATTGAGTGCCCACGTGCAACTCAAGTTCCTCCTCTTCCAATCGAGCGACAGCCAATAATTTTAGACGATAACCAAGTTCTCGTGCATAACGGAGATCAATTCGACTGAGCGACTCAATTCCTTGGCGAGGAATTTCTTTCCAATGCACTCGAGCACCGAAGGCTAAATGAGCGAGCAGGGCTAGTTTCTGAGCAGCGTCACTGCCATCGACATCCGTGGTTGGATCCGCCTCGGCGTAGCCCCGTTGCTGCGCCTCTTCAACCGCTTCGGCATAAGAAACCCCGTGTTCTTCCATCTGAGAAATAATAAAATTACAGGTTCCATTTAAAATTCCATGAATCGACTCGATACGATTGGCCGCAAGACATTGCCCTATATTTGTGACAATCGGAATCCCTCCGGCGACGGCCGCATCGAATGCGATGGACCGACCGAGTTCCCGTGCCCGATCGAACAATTCTGCCCCATGCTCGGCAAGCAGTGCCTTATTTGCCGTAACAACATCCTTCCCGCTTTCAAGAAGCCGAATCATGATCGATCGTGCCGGTTCTAAGCCACCGATCAATTGGGCCACACAGCGGATATCTGGATTTTCCGTAACTTCCTCAAGTCGGTCGGTAAGCACACCCTCAGGCAGTTCGATATCCCGGGCTTTATCGCGGTTGCGGACAACCACCTTTTCCAACCAGATTGTTTGTCCTGCATGGCGAGCGGTTCGCTCGGCCTGTTCCAGTAGCAATCGGGCAACCCCGGTTCCTACCGTGCCTAGACCGACAATGGCAATCTTTATTTTTTCCATTGTGAGCACCTGAATGCGAAAATCAGACCCCCATCCTAGGGTTGGTTTGCTCGGGTCGTCAAGCGACAGGCGAACGCCCGCATTGCCCGTTGGTTAGCATCGACGTACATTAAGTAGTCGTTCAATTCAGACTTTTGGTTGACACGCTTTGGAAGGGCAAGGAATGATGATCGATAAATCGCTTGAGTTTTTTAAAAATATTTTGGAAACCCCGAGCCCCTCCGGTTACGAACAACCCGTTCAAAAAATTGTTCGAGAATATGCAAATGGCTTTGCAGATAAAATCGACAGTGATTCGCATGGTAATGTCATTGCTGTGAAAAATCCTCAGGCGCCCCTGAGGGTAATGTATGCGGGGCACTGCGATCAGATAGGACTGATCGTGCAATTTATCGATGAAAATGGATTTCTTTACGTCCAGCCCATCGGCGGTTGGGATCCACAGCAGCTCATCGGACAACGACTTACTGTCTGGACAGCACACGGTCCAGTGAAGGGTGTGATTGCCCGCAAGCCGATCCACCTCTTGACCGACGAAGAGCGAAAACAGGTCCCCAAGATCAAGGATTTATGGATCGACATTGGAGCGTCCGATCGGGATGAGGCGGCCCAAAAAGTCCGCGTTGGTGATCCAGTAACTTTTTATCTCAAACTTGAAATGCTTTCCGATGATTTAGCAAATTCACCTGGAATGGATGATAAAACAGGTCTCTGGATCGTGATCGAAGCTCTTCGGCGAGTTGCGACAGAGCAACTTTCCTGTGCTT
>JAUWIQ010000453.1 GCA_030605285.1 Planctomycetota bacterium | reverse complement strand
ATGAACAAGCTGTGCAAATTGCTCCGACTGATGCGGGACTACGGAATGGATTGGGTGTCATGCTCAAGATCGACGGCCAGTACGAGCAAGCAATCGTGCGTTTCCAGGAGGCCCTGGATCTCAAACCCAATCATCCGCTTTACGAGAACAATCTGGCAGCGGCGCTGCAGGCCGCTGGAAAGGCCGAGGAGGCCTTAGCCCAGTACGAAAACATCTTAAGAGCGCTGCCGAATTCTGCGGATACCCTTGTGAATATGGGCAATGTCTATCTGGCCCAAGGAGACGTAGAGCAGGCGGCAACACACTTTGGTCGGGCAGTCGATTTGCAACCCGATCACGCGGTCGCCCACAACAATCTCGGTTCGACACTGGCTGATCTGGGTGATTTTGACGCCGCCGTAACGCATTTGGAAAAGGCGTTACAGTTCGACCCGGACTATGTGCCCGCCTATTTCAATCTCAGCGATCTTGCAATCCAGGATCGCTATCGTTTCTCAGAGGAAATGATTGACAAGATGGAACAAATTTTGGTCCATCACGGGGAATCGCATAAGGACACGTCGGCATTGTTTTTTGCGATTGGAAACCACCAAGACAAAAGTGGTGAATATGACGAAGCATTTCGATCGTTTCAAACAGCAAATCGGATCCAACAGCAAATCGTCGTGGAAGCGGGCAACGCCCTCGATATGGAATTGCGGCGAGAGAAGACCGATGAGATCCTCTCTTTTTTTGATGCCGACTTTTTTGAAAGTCTACCGCAGGGTGGACTGGATTCGGAACTACCGATCTTTGTCATCGGGATGCCCCGCAGTGGCAGCACTCTGATCGAACAGATCATCGTTAGTCACCCGAGTGCCGTAACCGCTGGCGAACTGGAAGAGATCGGGCTACTTGCAAAAGGAATGCCGAGCAGACTCGGTGGTGACGATGCATTTCCCTTTTGCATGAAACACGCAAATGCGGAGACCCTGAATGAGCTCGCCAGCCAATACCTGGGCGACCTCACCAAGCATGGAAAAGATGCGATTCGAATTGTCGATAAAATGTGGCACAACTTTTTCTACCTTGGTTTTCTATTTGTTTTGTTTCCAAATGCACGCGTCATCCATTGCCGTCGCGACCCGATGGACATCGGAATGTCCTGTTACTTCCGCAGGCTTCATTCGGTTCAATGGGCATGGAGCCTGGAGAGCATTGGAGCCTACTGTCGAGAGTACGAGAGATTAATGGATCATTGGCGCAAGGTCCTGCCTTCACGAATGTATGAGGTCCAGTACGCACAACTGGTCACCGATCCGGAAGCAATCAGTCAGGAGTTGATTGATTTTTGGGGCCTGCCGTGGGACAACCGCTGCCTGGAGTTCTACAAGAACCGTGGTGCAGTCAAGACAGCGAGTCGGATTCAAGTGCGGCAACCGGTATATACAACGTCGATCGGTCGCTGGAAAAACTATAAAACGCACTTGGAACCGCTGAAAAAAGCGCTCGCAGGGGAGCGAGATATCCCAAAGAATTAAGCGCGTTTTGCGGGTCCCGATGGAAGGCCAGTCGTGGGCCATCCTCCTGATCCAGTGACTCACTCTGCGTGGACAAACGGCTGACACTCCGGACGCCTTGTTTTGCCTCGAAGCACAAGCACGCAACTGGCAGTCCCTACAAGAACAGAAGCCGATCCCCATCCTAGACGCCACATACACGCATTCATAGAATGAGATGGCTGTCCTATTTCATGCAGTTCGGTGTCTTTTGATCGAGCGGAGGAGTTTAACCCGTGTTTGGCGAAAAGCAGACAATCCATCTCTTCCCTTATCCTGTCTGGCTCTTTGCCGTTGAGCCGAACAAGGCGGAAACTGTGAATCAAAAGGCGCTGGCCTACATTGAGCAGACGCGCGCCTCACAACCTGAAGGGCAGTCCGACAATCACTGGCAGTCTTCGAATGACTTGCAAACTCTCTCGGAGTTCGAAGAATTGTGCGCGGTTATTAAGAGTGCAACCCGCGATATTTTTCAACAGTTGTGCATCAACACGGACAAATTCCTGATCACCGGCTGCTGGATAAATTTGCGGCCACCCGGATCGGAACACCCGCCGCATACGCATCCGAACAACTATCTCAGCGGCAGCTATTACGTCGAGACTCCCAAAGGTGGCGACGCGATCATCTTTCGCGACCCCAGGATCGAAACAAATATTATTGCTCCGCCAGTCTCCAAACAAACCGAGCATAATTCGCGAACGATTATGGTGCCTCTCGAGTCTGGCAGGCTGGTGATGTTCCCTTCATCGTTGCCACACTTGGTACCCCCAAATCAAGGGAATACCGACCGGATCAGCATCAGTTTTAATATCATGTTCGAGTCGTACGGCGAGACGATCAGCAAGCCCATGTGGACCTTTGATTCAAAGTAGTAATCCTCCCGATGTGCCACCCCAACCAGATTGCTTGGTTAGTCGCTGTCATGTTATTAGGGCCTGCATGTAATCAAACAGGCAACACGACAACCGAACCGGCAGCGGCGGAATTGCAAGCATCCGACCAGGAGCGTTTGGACCTGCCTGTCCTTGCTACGCTGCCCCCGTTTTCTCTCACGGACGAGGCGGGCCAACCATTTGGGACCGATCAACTCAATGGAAAGACTTGGATTGGGAATTTTATCTTCACGCGCTGTCCGTCGACTTGTCCTATCCAGACCGCGAATCTGCAAAGGCTTCAGCGGCGACTTAAAAAGCTCGCTGGGTGGGAGAACATCCAATTGATCAGCTTTACTGTAGACCCCAATTACGACACGCCGGACGTACTT
>JAUWIQ010000175.1 GCA_030605285.1 Planctomycetota bacterium | reverse complement strand
CGTCATTATCAAAATCGGCGGCGGAAATGGACATCAGGTCTTCGCTCGTCGGCACCATCGTCTGAACAGCGAATTTTCCCTCCCCATCGTTTGCTGCGATCAACAGTCCACCGATAAAGGCCACGACGAGATCTTGGTCGCCGTCGTTGTCCAGATCAACAAACAGGGCGCTACGGGAGTCTTGGACCCAGTCTACCTCAGACGCTACCGAAAGATCATCGAGCGTGCCATCTTCTTGCTGAATAAAAAGTCGGTTGGGCAAGCCCTGTTCCTGGCAGACGTAGAGATCGTCCATGCCGTCGCCGTTCACATCCCCCACGGCCAATCCTGGGTTACCCAGGCTAACGAAATATCGCGTGTGCGGCATGTTCGAGAGCCAAGTCTCGTAGCCGTGGAGGAATTGTTCCCGGTAGCAGGGGTTTTGTTCGAGGGCGGAACGGGTACAGTCGACAAGCAGGGTCCCGTGGGGAGCTTGTACGCGGACTTGCTCGAACGAAACGGTATCCAGGGATGTCAGAATCGGTGCCTCTTGAGCCGGGTTGGTCCATCGCGCGTCCCAGGTTGCGTGATGTTCCAGGGTGCCGTCCTCCAATCGGCCCGAGAGTTCAAGCAGATGCCGAGTTGCGATCTCGTCATCCTCCGCACGGACCATCACGGTCTTGATTTTGGCACGGAGATCATGGGCATCTTGAAAGGGCTTGGCAAGCTCAGCGACCGCGCTGCGCAATGCCTCCCGTCCCGCATGCTGCGGTGCATCGGTAGCAGAAGTTGGGGCCTGCTGCATGCGCTGCACATTAATACTTGGCCCTGCAAAGACCGATTGGAGATTCTCGGGAAGCAGTCGGCTGCACTCGAACCGGTCGTCCACGAGATTCAGCAGGTCGTCGGGGCCTGGAGCTTGCCCGCTTGTGAGAAGTTTGCCGATCCGCTTGAGTTGCTTTTCGGCACGTAGTGTGAAGGCCTCAGTATCCCAGCCATCTTGGGTGGGGTCATCGATTTCACGCCATTCCCCTTGAATATCCTTCGCCAGGAGGGTGGCCGGTGCGCCTTCCCTTCCCGGATCAATTTTGTTTTGTGATGGTCCGAGAAGTGCCGTGTTTGTTGTTTGAGGGCGGTTCGCAGTCTCGCTGCCCGAGTTCTGCATCCGCAATAGCGCAATGGAGACGATGGCCACCGCGGCGATTGCCACGACGACTGCGATAAGAGTTTTTCCACTGGGGCGCCAATTACGCACCGCATACGTCCCGTTAAAAAGGCCAATACGATCGATTGAGAACCTCATTATACAATCAATCTTCTCCGGTATTTTCCTGCAGGGAGAGGGCGGGTGGAGTGAGCAGCGAAAAAGTAGGTTCTCCCTCCCGGATCTCGATCACCTTGTCGAGCGGCACCTCCTCAAACCGTTGGATGGAATCGGTCCTCGGCCAACGGATCTCGACGCTCTTGATGCGGGTTGCATCAGCGAGGCCGATCTCCTGCTGAAGACTCGAGGAACCAAAACTTCCTCCCGTACCGACCAGTGCATGCACAGCGCGGGTTCCGTTTGGCGTCTCAATCTCGACCTTCACACGAGCCCCAATTGCATCTCGATTTGATGAGGTGCCGATAAGCCGCATGGTGATCCAGCGGTTGTCGTTTCCCGGATTTTCGTAGAGTGCGTTAAAGGCAACATCGCCACTAAACGCTCCGCCGATCACGGTGCACAGATCTTGATCGCCATCTTCGTCCAGATCCGCAAAAGAGATACCGTGACCTTTCTGCAAGTGACCAAATCCTCCGTTTGTCGTGACGTCGAGAAAACGTTTTCCCTGGTCGCTACGAAAGACCCGGTTCGGAATCGTCATCTTTACCGAAGGATTCCCCGTGCCAAGATAGATATCCTGCCAGCCATCGTTGTCGAGGTCGCCATAATTTGCGCCCATCGGCATGGTGACAATATCCAGATTCGCGGCTTCGGTCAGATCCACAAATGTGCCATCTCCCCGGTTCCGATACAGCCGTGGTCGTTCCGCAGGTGTTTCCAGGCCAAGATACCCGGCCGCGACCTGTCCCACATCACTTACCCAAAATCCGCCCACAAAGAGGTCGAGCCAGCCGTCATTATCATAATCCCAGAACCAGGTTGGAAAACTTCGCAACGGTTCCTGGACACCTGTTTCCGCCGCCACGTCATTGAATTGAAGCCAAACCGACCCCGATGTTTGTCTGCCCAGGTTGCGTAAGAGCATGTTTTCTTGATTGAAGCGGGAGACATAGATGTCGGGCCAACCGTCGTTGTCAAAGTCACCGCTAGTTACGCCTTTGACCACCCCCGTGACATCCACACCACATGCTTTGGCACATTCCGTAAAGGAGCCATCGCCATTATTGCGATACAATTCACAGGGATGACGGCCATCTTCGGGCCAAGTTTCATTGCCGATAAACAGATCCAACAAGCCATCGCGATCGAAATCCGCCCAGGTTGCAGTCTGTGTTGGATGCAGCGAGAGCAGGCCCGCCTTTTCTGTCACATCATCGAATGTGCCATCGCCACGGTTTCGCAGAAGCGAATTGGGATAATGGCCGCCCCTTTCGATCCAACCGCCCCGCAAAACCAAAATATCTGCGAAACCATCATTGTCGTAGTCGGCGTGGATAAGATTGATACCCCCTGTAATTCCAATCAGTCCGGACTCCACGGTGTGATCGTCGAATGTGCCGTCCCCGTTGTTGCGAAAATAGCGGATTTGATCCTGCAGTCCCCAGGCGCTGGCCACAAGATCGATATCGCCATCGCCGTCAAAATCTTCGCTGATCGAACCCCCCAGCATACCGACGACATCGACGCCGAGATCGATCGCTCGATCATGGAACCGCGGGAACTCGCAGTCCGATCTGAAGGCCTCCGGAGGGATGCGCCATTTCGGTTCCACCGCATCAGGCCATTCACCCAACGTCATATAAGCGATATTGAGCAGCCAGCGGAATTTGAGGCTGTCGGGATAACGTGAGAGCGCCTCGCGGAAGATTTCAACCGCTTTGCGAGAGCCTCGCTTTAAAGTATGAACTCCCTTACCAGAGATCGGGGCAAGACAGGAGTCCGCAGAGTGATTGTTGACGCAATTCTCAATCTCGCCGAGGCGGAGATAAGTGAGTCCAAAGAGTTCGTAAAGAATCTCTGCGGTATTCCGTGTGAAATCATTAGGATTGCGTTCGTAATAAGTTTGTGTGCGTTCAAATTGTGTGATTGCTTGTTCGGGTTGACCATTGCGTAAATATTCAAGGCCGAGTTGAAACTGGCCATCAAGCGTGGGTTGGCGTGCTTGACTTTGCTCAAGCATCGCGACACGTCGGGCACTGTCAAATTCGTTCAATTCTGGATTCATTGCCGCGTCGAAAACCGCAAGTCGATCCGCCATCTTCCGTGTCCCGTCGCTGCGGAATTGATCCGCATGCGCATCGGCAACGTGCGAGAGACCCTGCGTTGCATGGCAATGTTCGACCGATGTCCTCTGGGAAGTTGTCTTGGAGGCAGTTTCAGCCTGCGTGCCTTGCTCGGAAGAGGAACATCCAGCGATCAGAAGCAGGGTTTCAACAATCAATGCCCAGAAAAACAGGGTTACTGGATATCGGTTCGGGGCAGACACGGACGGTCCTCAGGAAGACGAGTACAACTCGCCGGCGTGTAAACGAATACGGATTGGCCAGAAGATGCTACTCAATCTTAGCATATTCTTCTCGAAGATGCACACGCAATAGGGTCTTGCGCGGTGACATCCCAGGGTGAAAAGAAATCGATTTGCTTCTGGAAAAGTTGTGGTGCTATGGGGCAGAGAAACCGTTCGTTGATACCCGACGTCGGAGATTTTCTCTGGAGGTTCCAGTTTATATTTTTGCCGAATGTCTCAAGAAGAAGTAGGTCAAATCAGCAGTTGCCCTACGAGCGGTCGCGGATGCCGACTCGTCATGTATGGTATGCTGGAGCGGTTTTGGTGCGGTCGCCGGCAACGCGATGCAGAGAGTATCCGAGGGGTTTTGTACGTTATAATACGTCCAGGCAGGCCCGTATCTCTTATAGTAGTTTGGGTACCGCAAGGCTGTTCCATCTTGAACCGTAATTGGCAGCAGTTTGCTCGAATCCCGTCCAGCGATTTATGCCGCTCGCTCCTGCTGGAGATAGACACGTGAATCCGAAGGTCGTATCGAGTAAGAGCCGCCGCCAGGTGCGGATTGTAATCTGGGGGCTGTTGGTTTTGTCGCTCGGGGTGACGGGATGGGGCACTTACTTCCTGTTGCAGGGGCCGTTGCTAAAACACACGGTGACGTTTAATCGGGATATAGCCCCGCTTGTTTTTCAGAATTGTGCTGCCTGTCATCGACCGGGCGAAGCGGCACCATTTCCCCTCTTGAGCTACGAAGACGTCAGGCAGCGTGCAGAGCAAATTGTTGAGGTAACGCACAGCCGATTCATGCCACCTTGGCTGCCAAAACAGGGGTATGGTGAATTTGTGGGAGAACGGCGTCTTACGGATGCGCAAATTGAACTCTTTGCGCGTTGGGTCGAGCAGGGGACGGTGCGGGGAGATCCGTCGGACTTGCCGGCAGTACCGGAGTTCAATGCGGGGTGGCAATTGGGCGAACCGGATCTGGTCACGCGAATGCCAGAGGCCTATACGCTGCAAGCTGAGGGTACGGACGTCTTTCGTAACTTTGTACTTCCCATTCCGATTGAATCCTCTCGTTTTGTGAAAGCGGTTGAATTGCGACCCGGCAACAATAAGGTGATGCATCATGCAAACATGCTTGTTGATCAGACAGGCGATGCAAGACGCCTGGATCAGCAAGAACCTGAGCCGGGCTTCGGTGGTATGGAAAATCTCAATGTCGCGCAGCGGCCATCCGGGCATTTCTTGTCCTGGAAAATCGGGACACCAACCTTTTCAGGCGCTGAAGAAAAAGCCTGGCGCCTTGATGTCGATACCGATCTGATGGTGAACATGCATATGCTTCCTTCGGGCAAGCCGGAGCAAATTCAGGCGGAGGTCGGTTTTTATTTTACGGACACACCACCCAGCGAGCCTCCGCTTGCGCTATTGCAGTTGGAACGTGATAGTAAGCTCGATATCCCAGCGGGAAAACAGGAATTTGTGGTAACGGACACATTCCAACTACCGGTTGATGTCGAGGTCCTGGCCGTGTATCCGCATGCCCATCTCTTGGGTAAAGATCTACAGGGTTACGCCCTACTTCCGGATGGCAGAAAAAAATGGCTGATCTGGATTGAAGACTGGGATTGGAATTGGCAAGCCGTATATCGCTACGCGAAACCACTGTCATTGCCAAAGGGAACAACTCTCACCAT
>JAUWIQ010000438.1 GCA_030605285.1 Planctomycetota bacterium | reverse complement strand
GGCCAAACGAGTTTGGCTGCAATTGGCTTTTTGTTTGCTGCCAGTCTGTTTGGATTTCTTTTTCATAACTGGCCACCGGCGCGTATTTTCTTGGGCGATGCCGGAAGTCTGACCATTGGATTCGTTATCGGGGCTCTGTCCACGGGAGGTGCGTTAAAAACGGCGACCGGTTTCGTACTCATTTTCCCAACAGTATTGCTGGCAATTCCAATTGCCGACACCGCTTTGGCAATCGTCCGTCGTAAACTGATGGGGCGGGGAATTGGGGACGGTGACCGTGGGCATATCCACCACCGTTTGCAAGAGCGAGGTCTTTCGAAGGTAAATTCTTTATTGGTCATCACAGGTCTCTGCGTTGCGATGGCGGTAGTCGTGCTCATCGCGGGACAGATTCAGAGCGATTGGTTGGCTTTGGTATTAGGATCAGCGATTCTTTCCGCCGGTTTTTTGGGACGTATTCTCGGATTTCACGAGTTGCATCTTGCCAACCGAAGTTTACGAATTGTATTGCAAGTCGCTCGTAATTCCGCCGCAGGGTTAAAATCAAAGATGTCTTCAATGCGACTCACTGCTTCGGGAGTGCGAAATTCTGGTCTATTGTGGGAACTGGTAGAAACAAAGGCCAAATTGGCAGGTGCGATTGAAGTGAAATTGGCCGTCGAAGATCTGCCGTCTCAAACGCACAATGTGGTTCGGCGTTGGTCGCATCCGGAGACAAATCCAGAGGTGACGCCAACTTGGAAGATCAATTATTGCGTTGTACGCGGTCGCGATGCGCGAGTGGTCTTTGCAGCGAGGGGTTCCTGTAAAGTCGAAGAGGAGCAACAAGCCTTTGAAAGTTTGGCACACCTTTGTTCAGAAATCTGTAAAGATTGGCCTATCGATTCGCCTGCAATCCTCTCAATTTCAGATCATTTTTCAGAGTCAGCGGGAGCTGCTCAGGAAAAAGATACACAAGACCAGTTACTCGGCGATCGCGCAGCGTGATAGGGATGAAAATCGCTATTTAGAACGCGTTTTCTCAGACAGCCCCGTTTTGCCGCTGCCGTAACCAGTGATCCGCAAGCACGATGGCGACCATTGCTTCGGCCATGGGAACAAATCGCGGTAGCAAGCACGGGTCGTGCCGTCCCCGGGTGCTTATTTGTGTCGCCTTGCCCTGACGATCAACAGTCGTTTGGGGTTGGGGCAGACTACTGGTTGGTTTGACAACCGCCCGAAGTACAATTGGCATGCCTGACGAAATCCCACCGAGCATACCCCCGTGTCGATTGGTCTCGGTGCGGATCGAAGCGGTCTGCTTATCGGCGACGAAGACGTCATTATTTTCACTGCCCCGCATCGTGGCAGCAGCAAAGCCACTCCCATATTCCATCCCAAGTACAGCGGGTAAGCTGAAAATAGCCTTTGCTAAATCCGCTTTGATTTTATCGAAAACCGGTTCCCCGAGTCCTGCAGGTATCCCACTGGCGACAATTTCAGCAATGCCTCCGATCGAATCCTGTTCCAAGCGAAGTTGTTCGATCTGCGCAATCATCTTGGCAGCAGCTCCGTGGTCGGGACAGCGGACGATGTTTGCACTACCGTCCGGCAGTTGCTCTACATCGTTCAGGGTGACCGTGGCTGGATCCTCAATCTCAGCGCAGATGTCACCGACTTGCAAGACGTAGCCCAGAACGTTTCCGCCAAAAGCAGCACCAATAATTTTTTTCGCAACGACGCCTGCGGCAACGCGCACGGTCGTCTCTCGAGCACTCGAACGACCCCCTCCGCGGTAATCACGAAACCCATATTTGGCGTCATAGGTATAGTCGGCGTGACCGGGTCGATATAGATTTTTAATGTCCTCATAATCACGGGATCGCTGGTCTCGATTTTTAACGAGAATGGCGAGACTGGTGCCCGTTGTTCGGCCCTCGAAAACACCCGAGAAAATTTCCGCTTCATCCGCTTCATCACGCTGGGTGACGATCTTGCTTTGCCCTGGCCGACGCCTGCGCAAATCCACAGCGAGATCTTCTACCGATAGCGGAATACCAGGCGGGACTCCATCGATAATGACAACATAACCCGGGCCATGGCTTTCGCCGGCAGTTGTGATTCGAAATGCTTGTCCAAAAGAGTTACCAGCCATCGCCAGAATTTTTTTCTGCGGTTACCGGTTATTTCCAGGGGAAGGCTTGACCGGTTAACTGCTCGAATGATTCGATGTACTTTTCCCGCGTACCACAGACAACATCTTCCGGGAGCGCAGGAGGAGTGCTTTCTCGGTCCCAGCCCGATTCGAGAAGCCAATCGCGAACAAATTGTTTATCGAACGAAGGCTGTCCACTACCAGGCTGATACTTGTCCGCTGGCCAGAATCGGGAACTATCGGGAGTAAGAACCTCATCGATAAGAATTAATTCGTCGTCGACCAGGCCCCATTCAAATTTGGTATCTGCAATAATAATGCCTCGCTCACGTGCATAGGCCGCTCCACGGTTGTAGATGTCGAGGCTGCGGCGACGCAATTCCTCCGCCACATCCTTTCCTACCTCATCGGCCATTTGTTCAAAAGCAATATTGATATCATGGCCCGATTCGGCTTTCGTAGCTGGGGTAAAAATGGGTTCACTCAGTTGATCGCTTTCGACGAGTCCTTCCGGAAGCGAAACTCCGCACACTGCACTATTGTTATGATATTCCTTCCAACCTGAACCGGAAAGGTAACCACGGACAACGCACTCGATTGGCACAACTTGGGTTTTTCGAACCAGCATGCTCCGACCGACTAGAGGCGCACGATCGACAACTGCTGGTAGATCCATTGCATCCACATCACACGTCAGCAGGTGGTTGGGTTCTTTGAGGAAATCAAACCAGAATGCGCTGCATTG
>JAUWIQ010000333.1 GCA_030605285.1 Planctomycetota bacterium | reverse complement strand
TTTTCTTAGAATGGGATCGTGCCAGCCGTCTGCAGCTGACCAGGATGCCCAACAGAGACAGCAACTAGCCGTCAAGGAACCCAATACGACTGACGCCGAGATTTGTCGTACGGCTGTTTGGAACATGCTCATTATCGCACGCTTTTTAAAGAGATATCGACTGCGTGTTCTTGATCAGAGCCCTCATCTCTGGTGCCCCGAGTGTAGAATACCACCTCCGCCCAAACGAAACCTGACGATAGGGCAGCGGCATGCCCACGTGTACGTCCTACGGAAGAAAGATCGGATATGCAATGGCCGTGAACCGCTGTTGCGACACAGTTTAGCATATTACCGCACGCCTTAAAGATTCTTTCTTGTGGGGGCCAACCCTCACAAGAAAAGCCCGTTGTCTCGGAAAACGACAACTTTACCGTAAAAAAAGACGAATTATATATTTTGCAAGTCGCGCTGCCGACTCGATAGACAAATGAATAAACGAATCAACTAAAGAAAAACGACTGGAATCATCTCCAGGCCATCCAGCGAACAAGCAGCCATTTAATCCAAGGTGTTAGTCGCGTCCGATTGTATTGGTCACCCAGTTTACCGAGCCCCGCGGCGACTGTCGGGTAGGGGTGGATTGTGGTTGCTAGTTTTTTTAATCCCAATCCGTGGCTCATCGCCAGAGAAAACTCACCCACTAGTTCCCCGGCCTGTTCGGCCACGATGGTGGCGCCGAGGATCGTATCGGTACCCCTGCGGGTGTGTACTTCAATGAATCCTTGGGGATGCCCATCGAGGACCGCCCGATCAATCTCCGCCAGGGGTTGTCGGTAGGTATCGATCGGGATCTGGGCGGCCGCAGCTTCCTCCGCACTGAATCCGATGCGAGCAATCTCTGGAGACGTGTAGGTACACCAAGGGATTATCAGGCGGCTTACTTTGCCCCGCTTGCCGAAGAGCGCGTTGCCAATCACAATTCGCGCCATCGCATCGGCGGCATGCGTAAATTTATATTTTGAGCAAATATCCCCAGCCGCATAAATTCGGGGATTGGTTGTCTGCAGTCGGTCATTGACCTGCACTCCAGTATGCGGGCTGCAATTCACCCGGGCCCGATCCAAATGCAAGCCTTCAACATTCGCCGCTCGACCGGCTGCCACCAGGAGGTGCGAAAACGATATTTCATGAGACTTGCCGCTCGCTGAAAACCGCATTTGATTTTTGCCTGTTGCCGACGAGAGACTAAGATCGCTCGCAGCGCAAACAATATGTACCCCGTCGTCCGCGAGCGCAGTGGCAACAAGCTGGGCCGCATCGCGTTCTTCGCGGGGGAGAATTCCCGCCGCGGTCTCGAGTAAATGGACCTCCGAGCCAAAGCGGGCAAACGCCTGTGCCAGTTCACAACCAATCGGTCCGGCACCGATAATGGCGAGGCGCTGCGGCAACTCCGTGAGCGAAAAGATTGTCTCATTCGTAAGATAATCTACGGTGTCGAGACCGGGAATCGAGGGTACCCTCGCCCGGGTGCCCGTTGCAATCACTGCTTTTTTAAAGCGGAGATCTGTTTCAGCGACGCGCACCGTATTGTCGCTTGCAAAACAAGCGGTCCCAAAAAACACATCGACCCCAAGCTGTGAAAAGCGCGCCGCAGAATCTTGGGCGGCAATGTCAGATCGCAGCCTTCGCATTCTCTCCATCACGGCTGGGAAATCGACCGTTGGCGATTCGATCGCGTTGACGCCAAAGGTCGCGCCGTCACGTACTTGGGCAGCCGCCCGCGCGGCACGCAACAAGGCCTTGGAGGGTACGCAACCGGTATTCAGGCAATCGCCCCCCAGGAAGTGGCGTTCACAGAGTGCGACCCGTGCCCCGAGGCTTGCCGCGCCGGCCGCCGCTACCAGTCCGGCAGGGCCTGCACCGATAACGACGAGATGATAGTAGGTTGCCGGCTTGGGAGGTATCCAGTCGGGAGGATGGACGCGGGAGAGCAGTTGCCGGTTGTAGCTATCGGCAGGAAGCAGACTGAAATCGCGCATGAATTTCCTTCTAAAAACAGGGCACTATTTTCCGCCTGCAAAAATGACAAGGGATCTTCCACCCTAGCAGATGCGGGGCCGCAGTCAGGAGGGCCGGGCCTCTCCGCTGAGTAAGAAAAAACGGAAAAACCGCTTATTTTGCGGGCAAATATTTTCCTGGGACCAACCGTGTCCCGCGGGTCGCGAAGATAGATAGTAGAGAAACCATTCTTTTTCAGGGAGATATTTACCATGAAGGCAGTGCGGCAGGAAGATTGTTATGATCTGACAAATGAAGAGTTGATGGATCGTTTTTACGAGGGGGATGTCGAGGCGTTTGGGATCCTTGCCGAACGACTTCGCCCGAGTTTGATGGGACAGGCGATCGGCCACTTACCAAGGCACTTGGCCGGCCGCCGAGAACTCGCAGAAGATTTTGTACAACAAACAATGATCAAAGCGGTCATTACTAAGAACCGCAAAGAGATTCACTGGCAGCCTGCTCGGGGAAAGGTGTCAACCTGGATCGGTACGATTCTAAGAAATACTATTACCAGTTATTTAAGGAGCCGCCAGAGTAAAATACCCGTCAGCAGCGATCTCTCGGAGCCGGTGGGGGATTCCTCGCAGCGGCCTGAAAACCGGATTGTCGATTACCGCCTGCAGGCGGAACGTAATAGACGCGACCAAGAGCGTCGTTGTGCACGCTGGCGGGAGATTGTCAATAAATTGCCCCAAGAGACGGGATCGATGGTTCGCCTGCAACTGCAAGGGAAAAGCCATCGGGAGATTTCCAAGCAACTCGGTGTGGCCCGTTCCACGGTCACTTACCGCATCAAAACCGCCACCGCCAGGTTGCGGAATATGGCGGTGGCCTGAACCGAGTGGATTTTCTTAGCGCCGGACGAATTTCAGAAACAAGTGGCTCGGAAAACGTGAAAATGGCCCAAGCACATTCTCTTATTGTAGGCCACGAGAAAACTCCAGGGGACAGGATTCCACGGATTAATTATTGGCTTGCGGTCCCCTCTGCAGCGCCTGTTTCCTCCACCGATTCCTATTTGTTGGAAATTTGCCTAAAATCATCAGGCTCTTTTATCCCCAAATGGAATGCCCATGGCACCGTCCATGCAACGCGGCAAACAGACCGCGCGACAGTTCAAGGTACTCGAACTGCTCGAGAATTCGCGGTACGGTCTCACCCTACGGGAAATCCGGGATGATGTGGTCGATCAACTTGGCCTAAAATCCCTTCATGAGAAGACGATCCGCCGCGATATCACGCACTGGAGCCATCTTGGCTATCCAATCGAGCAACACGAAACGGAAAACCCGGATCGCCCCCGAAGTTGGTTACTCGATCGCTCACGGCGAAAAGTACCCCGGCTGCCGATTGGCGTGGTGGAATTGTTGGCTTTTTCTGCAGGCCGCGAACTCCTCTACCCGCTTGCGGGCACGCCTTACTGGGACGGTATCCAACGGCTCTGGGAGCGGATGCGGGAGCGGACCTCACCTGAAGTCCTCGAC
>JAUWIQ010000283.1 GCA_030605285.1 Planctomycetota bacterium | reverse complement strand
GCATCGAGGTGGGCCAGTGGACGGCAGATTAAATGGCCAATGACCCCTTCGCGAAGGAGGGGAAGGTCCTGCTCGCCGCGCGTGAGCGCGAGTCCCTCAAAGGCGGCCTCTCCGGGCTCAAATCCGTGACCGAAATGACTTAAAAGTCGCTTCCCCTCTTCCCCGACCACGTTGAGCGCAAAAAACTCGCCCTCGCTCAGCCACTCCATCAGATACCGTTTGCGATTAATCGCAACGGTCACCATCGGGGGATCGAACCCCGCCTGCATGACCCAACTGGCCAGCATCCCAGTTTCATCCTCACCATGACGAGCAGTAAGAATGTAGATTCCACTAGGGACTTTGCCCAAGATTGCGTAGAGCGGGGCCTCTTCATGTGTTGGACTCATCCCACTTCCTCACCTGTTGTCCGTGGCGGCTATTTCTTCAGGACCCGACCGACTTTTTCTTCGACGCTGGTGACCTTCGACTCCAAGCGGTGGCGATGGCCTCGTCGGTAATCAAACTTTGCCGTACAGGTGATCCGAGCCGATTTATTCTGCAGCGCTTCGAAACACTGCTTGAGAACCTGCAGCAGCGGATCGAGTTCTCCTTCGATGGTGGTGCCCATCGAGTGCAGTTGATAATCAAGTCCACTGTGGTCGATGATTTTCAGGCTTTCTGCGACGCAATCACTTACACTTTCGCCTTGATCCAGTGGAGCGAGGCTGAATTCCATCAAAAACATACGATCTCTCCGATAAAACCAAGCGGGACGTAGCGGGGAACGTAGCGACCGAAAATGGCTGCATATTGACGGTCGGCGCCTGCCATGTTAAACATCTCGTTACCCTATACTAAAGCGAGCCTGAGAGTCAGGAGGTGCCCTGGTGGCCTGTAGTGAACGTCGCAAAGAAATTAACCGTCGTCGACATCGTAAGAAAAAGTTGGCCAAGCTCACCGCGCGGAGCGAAAAAGCGACGGTCTCGGAAAAGCAGTTTATTGCCACCAAAATTCGTGGTTTGACTCCGGGTGCCGAAACTATCATTGCGCGGCTGGAGCTAGAGCAACGCTAGAATCCCCACCGTTAACCGGCACGGCAGAACAAGTCGTATCGGGGCAAACCGCTACTGGCCTGTGGCCAGCGGGGATCCGCTCGGCTGTTGCTCGAACGTGAAATCCCCGTTCGCACAGTCGACAGCAATTTCTGTTGCCTCCGGAAAGGTTCCCTTGAGGATCTCGGTGGCTAGCGGGTTTTCAATCTGTTGCTGGATCACTCGCCGCAGGGGCCTGGCGCCAAACGCGGGGTCGTAACCTTCGTCGGCCAGACTCGTTTTGGCCGCATCGCTGAGCCGCAAGTGTAGATGTTGTGCAGCGAGTCGCTTCTGCAGCAATTTAATCTGCAGCTCCACAATCTGCTGAATATCCTCCCGCCCGAGCGGCTGAAAAATGATTGTCTCATCGATCCGATTGAGGAACTCCGGTAGGAACCGTGCCCGCAGGGATTCATGAACCGCCTCGTGAATTTCCTCCGCACCGCCACCCTGCTCCGTGATCTCCTGGATCATCTGACTCCCGATGTTTGAGGTCATGATGATCAGGGTATTAGTGAAATCCACCGTGCGGCCCTGATTATCGGTAAGACGACCATCGTCAAGCACCTGCAGCAGAATATTAAATACATCGCGGTGTGCCTTCTCAATTTCATCGAGGAGCACAACACAATAAGGCCGACGGCGAACCGCTTCGGTCAACGCACCACCCTCTTCATAACCGATGTAACCCGGAGGCGCACCGATCAGGCGACTCACCGTATGCCGTTCCATATATTCGCTCATATCGAGACGCACCATGGCCGTATCGTCGTCAAACAGCACTTCGGCAAGTGCCTTGCAGAGTTCGGTCTTGCCAACGCCCGTTGGCCCCAGAAACAGAAACGAGCCCATCGGTCGATTAGGATCCTGCAGACCGCTCCGACTACGCCGTACCGCGTTTGCGACCGCCTCGACCGCTTCCTCCTGACCCACGACGCGCTGATGAAGCCGTTCTTCCATCACGAGCAACTTGGCCCGTTCCGTTTCCATCATGCGGGTGACCGGAATCCCGGTCCAACTGGCAACGACCCCGGAAATTTCATCCTCGGTAACTTCCTGGCGCAAGAGACGTTTGGTCGAGGACACAGCTTCGCTCCCTTTTTCCTGAGGCTCTATCTGGTTGGCCTCGAGTTCCTCAAGCCGCTCTCCCAATTGTTTGCGCTGGACATCCAACTCATAAAGCTGCTGGTAGTCCTTTTCGGAAACCGCTTTTCCGGAGGAGGCGGTCTCCTTGATGGAGACATCTCGCCGTTCAAAATCCTGCTCCAGCTTGACCAACTGCTCGCGGACCTCCTGGACATTTCCCAGCCCGGACTTTTCGGCCTCCCACTGTTCCCGTAAACTCGCCCGTTTGCGGCGTAACTCGGCCATCTCGGTTTCGATTTCCGCCAGCTTCTCTTGAGCATGGCTCTCGGTCTCCTCGGCAAGTTGGCGCTGGGAAAGCTCCAACTGCGTAAGTCGCCGCTGGACTTCATCGATCTCATGAGGAACACTCTCGAGTTCCATGGCCAAACGACTGGCCGCCTCGTCGACGAGATCAATTGCCTTATCCGGCAGGAAACGATCCGTGATATAGCGATTCGATAATTCCGCGGCGGCCACCAACGCCGAGTCCTTGATCTTGACCCCTTTGTGATGCGCCTCGTAGCGGGATTTGAGACCGCGGAGAATGGCAACCGTATCCTCCACGCTCGGTTCTCCCACAAAAACGGGCTGAAATCTCCGTTCCAGCGCGGCGTCCTTTTCGATGTATTTCCGATACTCATCGAGCGTCGTTGCGCCGATGCAGCGCAGATCCCCTCGGGCCAGGGCCGGTTTGAGCAGATTCGCTGCATCACTCCCCCCTTCGGCGGCGCCTGCCCCGACCACCGTATGGAGTTCGTCAATGAAAAGAACCACCCTGCCCGAAGAATCCTCAACCTCCCGCAGGACTGCCTTCAATCGCTCTTCAAATTCGCCACGAAATTTTGTGCCCGCAACCAACGCACCCATATCGAGGGCAATGACCCGCTTGTTTTTCAAACTTTGCGGTACATCGGCCTGCACAATCCGAACTGCCAGCCCTTCGGCAATTGCCGTCTTGCCAACACCCGGCTCGCCAATCAAGACCGGATTGTTTTTGGTGCGGCGCGAGAGGACCTGAATCACGCGGCGAATCTCCTGATCGCGTCCGATGACCGGATCGAGCTTATCCTGACGGGCACGTTCAACCAGATCGATGCCGTAACGCTCAAGGGCCTGATATTTTCCCTCGGGACTCTGGTCGGTAACCCGGGTACTGCCGCGCACCGCCTGGAGGGCCTTGAGGATGTCGTGTTCATCGACTGCACAAAGCTTCAAAATGTCCTGGACCTTATCGCCATTTTTCGCCAGGGCGAGAAAGAGATGCTCTGTGGAGAGGTACTCGTCCTTCATCGCCGTTGCTTCCGCCTGCGCCTGTTGGACGACCTGCATCAGGTTGCGAGCGAACGAGGGTTGGCTGCCCCCATTGGTCTTCGGGAACTGCGCCAATTCCGCCTCGACAATCTGCTGCAACTGTCGGAGGTTGGCACCGATGCGTTCCAGAATGGGGTTCACGATCCCGTCTTGCTGCGATAAGAGGGCCGAGAGCAGATGCACCGTGGTAACTTCCGGATTCCCGGCGTCCATCGCCAGGTGCTGGGCCGCCTGGATCGCTTCCTGGGCTTTGATGGTCAGCTTTTCTTGTGGTATCACCATGCGTTGCTCCCGCCTTTCCGGGGCCGACCTTCCGGGTCCATGTTCTCAAGCGACGGAAACCGACCGCCCCCGATTGTGTGCCGAAAAGACGTGCCAGGCAAATGCCTCGTCCCACCCAGGAAAATCAAGCCGGACCGACAACGCCGCGACCCGCACGGAGGAAAGCCGCACCCGATCCACACCTCCGTTGG
>JAUWIQ010000192.1 GCA_030605285.1 Planctomycetota bacterium | reverse complement strand
CTCCCAGAGGGGTTGACGGCGACCTATCACAACGACCCAGAGGTCCGGATCGCTGCCTTGCGGGCCTTGGGCTCGGTGGGCGATGCCTCGAGTGTCCCGTTGCTGCTCGACGCACTCTCGGAGGGTGGTGCCGCAGCAACTGCAGCCCGCCGCAGCCTGGAGGGTGTCTCTGGAGAAAACACCAATGACAAAATCATTGCGGCCATGCAGGCGGCGGCGAATAGTAACCGCCGTGCCCTGCTGATTGAAATCCTGCAGCGCCGGCTCGCGGTTGCTGCCGTTCCCCCGTTGCTCGAAGAAGCCCTCCATCGCGATCCGCATGTGCGTCGGACGGCAATGATTGCCCTGGGAAAATTGGGCCGCCGGGAAGATATTCCGCAGATGCTCGGGGGCGTGCTGGCTTCCCAGGAGGGCAACGAACGAGATGAGGCAGAGAAGGCCGTAATGTTTCTTTGCAATCGATCCGCTGAGAAAGATCAGCGGGCTGCTCCGATTTTAGAGATCTTCGATACGCTCGACGCCGAGGATCAAAAGAACTTGTTACCGCTGTTGGGACGCATCGGTGGCCCGCAGAGCCTGGAAATAATCCAAGCCGCCCTGCAAAGTTCTGATCCGGATCTTTCCCGCGTGGGCCTGCGGGCACTATGCAACTGGCCCGATGGCAGCGTGGCTCAGAATTTACTCGACCTCTTTAAAACGAGCGCGGAGGAGAGTGATCGTCTGCGCGCGATGCGGGCTTTCATCCGCGTGATCGCCCTGCGACACGAGCGGCCCAACGCGGAGAGCCTGGAGATGCTGCGCCAGGCGATGGAATTTTGCTCGCGGGACGAGGAACGCAATCTGATTCTCAGCCGTACCATCTCAGCGGAAATTCGCAGCATGGAAGCGCTGCGATTTGTGCTGCCGTATCTGAAAAATCCCGCCACCGCCCAGCAGGCCTGTCGGGCGATCGTTGGGCTCTCGCATCACCGCTATCTGAGGCGACCCAACCAAGCCGAGTTCAACGCCGCGCTCAATGAGGTAATCGCGCTGAGCGAGGACATTGCACTCGTCGATCAGGCCCGCCGCTATCGTTCCGATCTGTAGACCGCAAGTTCACTTGGGCCGGATCACCCCAGGGTAAGGATTTTTATCACGTGTTCTCCGGGGAGTTTTAGGTAATTTTGGATATTTACGTTCGCAGTATCGATTAAGCAGAAAAACGAGCAGATGGGCCATCGACTCGGGAAAAGAATCGTAAACGTACTTTTTCTGCGTTTTCCTTGGACAATCTGTATTCTCAACCACCATAGGATGCAGCTCGAGTCGCTCGTTTTCATGCGAGGGTGGCTTCAGGACCACAAGTTCGAAATGTAAATTCGGGCCGGACCTCATACCGTTCGCCGGCGGGGTTCATAAGGCCTATCCCTATCGGGTAAAATGAGTTCCAGATCCCCGGAGATTTGAAATGTCGTTGGCAACTATTCCGAAGCCGCAAATGGCCAAAAATGTGAGTACGGGGAAACCTTCAGAGAAACGCCTGCATTCGGATGACTCGCAACGGCCGCGACTCAAGCGGCCGACAACGGTTCAAGGAGACATCCTCTGGTTATATGCCATCAGCATCACCGTCGTTCACCTGTTGGCACTCCTGGCTTTCGTACCCCTGTTCTTCAGCTGGACCGGTCTTATTTTGGCGATTGTACTTTACCCTGTTTTTGGCCAGTCGATCACAATCTGTTACCACCGCATGCTGGCACATCGGAGTTTCAAGACTCCGAAATGGCTGGAGAGAACCTGGGTTGTGATCTCTCTCTGTTGCTTACAAGACACCCCTGCCAAGTGGGTCGCCAATCATCGACTTCATCACCGCGTTTCTGATCAACAGCCCGATCCCCACAGCCCGTTTGTGAATTTCCTCTGGTCACACATCGGCTGGCTCTACTTTCGCAATGAGTACACCCGTAGTGCGAGCATGCTGCAAAAGTATGCCAAAGATATTTTACAAGATCCATTCTATATGTATTTGGAAAAAACTTGGGCCGGGCCGTTGATCTATCTCGTTCATGTTTTTCTTTATTACGTCATTGGATTTGTTGTGGGGTATTTTCTTGAAGGCAGCCTGTACGCTGGTTTCATTTTTGGCATGAGCCTCATGATCTGGGGAGCTCTCGTACGAACGGTGCTGGTCTGGCACGTGACCTGGTCCGTCAATTCCCTGACGCATATCTTTGGTTACCGATCTTACGAAACCGACGAAGAAAGCCGCAATAACTGGTTTGTGACCCTGCTGACATTCGGCGAAGGCTGGCATAACAACCACCACCACGATCAGGTGAGCGCGAGCATGCAACATCGCTGGTGGGAAATCGACCTCAATTTCAGGCTGATCAAATTTCTCGAAAAACTAGGGCTGGCATACGATGTGATTCCACCCAAACATATTCGCGGTGGGAGCCCAGAAGCGGCGTCCAGACAGGTGCCTTCCTAACAATTCGGTCTCGAAGTTCGTTCTGGTAGAATGGCGGGTCGTTGGAAGTTCGCCGCCATTTGCAGCGCATGCCATGTAACGACACCCGGTACAGATACTTCAAGATGGCATTGTGGCAATTTTGATTGAATATCTGACGCCACGAGCACCTGCACCCAGTCGTAGCGACTGGAATCGACTGGGGCACAAGGTTTCCAAGGAGAACCTCCATGATTATGTCAAACCGCGCAGGCTTCTCAATTGTTTACTGGCTGCGGGCCGCTTTTATTCTGTTCGCTGCCGTTGTGCTGCCGCTAGGCTTGGCGGAGGCCCAGGATTACGATGCGGTGGAAAAACGACTCGCAACGGCCGTTGTGAAGGGCGAGCTTAGCTTGGGTCAGGCCAGTGCGATGATGGACACGCTCCACGAAGAGGCGGAGGCCGAAGAGGATTGGGATCTTGAAGAAGCACTGAGGGAAACCGGCGCGGAACTCAAAGCAGCGGTTGCCCGCGGCGAGATGAGTGAGGCCGAAGCATGGCAGGAGTGGGAGGAATTCAAAATGGAAGAGGTTGCTCCGTGGCTCAAGGAGGCGGTCCACTCAGGGGAAATGTCCAAGGCAAAGGCCTGGGGTCTCTGGAAAGGAATCGAGAAAGCGGAACAGGCGGAGCGGCTCAAGGCGGCTGTCGCCAAGGGGGAGATGACCGAAGCAGAGGCCCTCGCAAAGTGGGAGACGATTGAGCAGGGTGAGCAAAAACCGGCTTCAAGCGCGGCGGCTAAATAAAAAGAGGCGTGGCCGGGGGAGGAAAATATGATTCTAACCTACTCCCTCGCTTGGACTTCGGGCACGCACCAAGGGATAAAATAAAAGACAAACCCTTGAAGCCAATTCGTTGCTTCCGCAGGGACCCTGATTTATAATCCAAGGCTGTAGGTAGAACTCCCCGGTGAAAGCGAGATGGAGGGGCTTTAACGACCGTGGGAGCGCTTGTAGGTAAAGCTTCATGATCATTTTGTGACATCTAGGGTTGGCAACAACGATGGACTTTAAGTCAATCGTCATTGGGGCGCTGATGGCAACGGCCGCACTTTTCGTGGGGAGCGATGCCGCCTATGCCACCCTCGCCGTGTTTCCGGTCACCTTCGAATTGGATGCCGGGACCGTCGCTCCCACCGGTACGATTACGCTGGACGATTCCGATCCGCTGTTTGGATTTCCCAGCACTCAGGTTACGTTTGCCAACTTGACGACACCCTATTCACTGGAGTTTACCGACGGCACGAGCTTCTGGGCCCAGGACGATGCTCTTTTTAATCCTTTTGTCCAATTTGTCTATTTTGACGCCAGCGGGGACTTATTTGGTCTTTCCGCGAGGTTTAACGACAACATGCCCCCGCATGCTACCGGGCAGACGCTGAACATCAGCTTTTCCTCAACCACGCAGTTTCGATCTTGGAACAGCAATTTAGGTTCCGGCGCAGCACCCGACGGCTACACGATCGGCCCCCAGTCTTCCGGGGTTCCCGAACCAAGCTCGGTGTTGTTGGCAGTCATCGCCTGCATGCTGCTGTTGGCCGGAGCCCGGCAGCGCCGTTGTCGGTGATATGCCGTCCACGGATTACCTCTCAACAAATAGCACGCAGAGGGTATGTCTTGCGCTGCTATCGCGAAGCAGGCGGCGAAAATAGGTTTTTTTAGGTCGGTAAAACTCTCTCCGCTGCGGCCCGAGTGCCCTGCGGCAAGCCGTCTTGTTACATTAGCAATCGTTCGCGCCGCCCGTTCGGGGTGGCAGAAATTGCGACCGGATCCTTAGGCAAAGGCGGCCCGTGAACGGGGCGAAGGGTACTTGCTGTGAACAGACCGTGCGGCCTGCAACGACTGCTCATTACCCTGTCTTTCTGGTCTCTGTCTTTCTGGACCCTGTCTTTCTGGTCTCTGCTGGCGACCCTCTCGGCAGCTGCCGAGTCGAGACCGTTAATCATCCGCGACGATGCTCCGGCACCTGCCTGGGATACCGGTTACCCGGTCGGCAACGGACGACTCGGGGCCACCGCCTTCGGTGACTTTCCTAGCGAAAGGATCCTGCTCAACGAAGAGACGATCTGGGCCCGCGGGCCGCAAGGCGTGATGGCCGAAGATAGCTTCGAGCATCTGGAAAAGGTCCGCAAGCTTGAGGCAGCGGGCGAATACGAAGCGGCCGATGCCCACTTTACCGAACACATTCAGGCCGCCCATCGACCCTACAGCTATCAATTGCTCGGCAACCTCACGATTGAACATCTTGGCAGCGAGCCGCCCCAAAACATCCGCCGCGAGCTCGATCTGGTCACCGGCCTGGCCACGACCCACATCGAGCTGTCCGAGAACACGATCACCCGCACGCTCTATGCCAGCGGGCCCGATGATGTGATCGTGCTGCACCTGGCCGCTTCCCAGCCGGGGAGCTTGAATCTGCGGCTCACGCTCAGCCATCCCGGAACGGTAAGCGTGCAGACCCGCGACGAAGACCTGGTGATCGACGGCATTGCCCGCAGGGCCGTGAAAGCGGAGAAAACTGGCGGCAAAACCTCGGCCCCCGACCCT
>JAUWIQ010000292.1 GCA_030605285.1 Planctomycetota bacterium | reverse complement strand
CCTCAAGCGGACGTCGTGGATTGTTCAGCCAGACATCTACGCCCTGCACCAGATGCCGCGCCACATTGATGTCATAGTCTTCAACAAAAACGACTCGACCAGAAACCTGCGGATCATGATGGAGGTTAGCAATTTGTTGAATCAACTTTTTTCCTGGTTCATCTGCTGGGTGTGCCTTACCAGAAAAAATGAATTGAATCGGGCGGTTGACATCCCCGATCATTTCATGGATTTTATCGATATCCCACATGAACATGTTCGCTCTCTTGTAAGTAGCAAAACGCCGCGCAAAACCGATGGTGAGAACGTTGGGATCGAGAACATGCCGTGCCGCTTCAACAGCCTCATCGGTTTCTCCACGACGGCGACATTGTCGACTCATCCGACGACGCACAAAAGTGAGCATTAAGTTTTTTAAGGCATAATGCGTTTCCCAAAGTTCACCTGGATCTATTTGATAAATACTCTGCCAAACTTCGGGTTCACCCATTCGGCGAGCCCAACCGGCAGGAAAATAACGGTCATAGAGTTGTCGCATTTGAAACGCGAGGAAAGAAGGAATATGAATGCCGTTGGTGATATGCCCGATTGGAATCTCTTCTTCAACACGCCAAGGCCACAAATGCGCCCACATTCTGCGACTGACCTGACCATGAAGCGCACTGACGGCATTGGCTCGACGTGAAAGTTTCAGAGCCAGAACCGTCATGCAGAACGACTCCCCTTCATTCTGAGGGTCGACTCGACACAAGCCCATAAGTTGTTCGAGGGAAATACCGAGTGATTCGCGCAGTGGCCCCAGATGTTCTTCTATAAGATCTGTTTCAAATCGATCGTGGCCTGCAGGGACAGGGGTATGGGTCGTAAAAACCGCTCGGTGGGCAACTTCTCGGAGTGCACTATCGAAATCGAGGCCATCTTCATGCATGGAGTCACGAATCGCCTCCAGTGCAGCAAAGGCGCTATGGCCTTCGTTTATGTGATAAACGCTCGGAGATATCCCCAACGCTTTGAGTGTGCGGATACCACCCACACCAAGAACAAGTTCTTGGCGAATTCTCGTACGCGTATCTCCCCCATAGAGTCGAGCCGTCAGCTTTCGATCTTCCGGTTTATTTCCTTCCATGTCGCAGTCGAGTAAATACAGATCCACTCGGCCGACGTGCATCAGCCAAACTTTAGCTAATAGTTTCCCGTCACGCGTATCGATTTCGACGGTGATCGGTACTCCCTCTTTGTCGACGGCTGGCTCCATTGGCAGGCTGTCGACGCGCGTATCTTGATATTCTTCAACTTGAAAACCATCGTTATCGAGTCGCTGTCGAAAATAGCCCTGATCGTAAAAAAGGCCAATCGCTACTAATGGTATCCCTAGACCACTCGCACTTTTAATGTGGTCTCCCGAAAGCACACCCAAACCACCGGAATATATGGGCACCGATTCATGAATTCCGAATTCTGCTGAAAAATACGCCACGGGTCTTACCCCCAGTATCCCCGCGTTGGTTGTGCCCCAGGTCTGATTGCTCGCCAGGTATTCTTTGAGTCTGCGGTACGCTTGATTGATACGGCTATACAGGACCAATTCATTGGCTCGGGCTTCAAGTCGTTCGGGAGTAAATTCTGCGAGCAGTGCGATAGGATTATGATCGAGTTGACGCCAGCGAATCGGATCTAAATCCCTGAAAAGGTTGACGACCTCAGAATGCCAGGACCACCAGAGGTTGTGCGCTACCGCCATACATTTTTCGTACAGCGATTCTGCAGATAACTCAGATTCCAGCGTAAGTGGATTGGATTCGGCAGCGGTTTCTTCGATCTGACTCATAGCTAGGTTCTTTTTGGTCATCAGGGACAAATCCGGACAAGCCCTGATTATACGGCTTGTCATAATCAGGAAAACACCCTCAAAGCGGATGATGTTGAGTTGCCGGAGGGTGGATTGCTCGGTAAGTTGGAAGCAAAGGCACAGATTTCCAATCGAAGGCCCCCTGAATAAGGACATTGATGGATTTGACGGCACCGACTGGCGGTATTTTGGGACCGACCGAACCGGAACTACGCGGACTCGCTCAGAATCTTGCGGCGCATGCCGGGCGGCTTGATCAATCGGGGGAGTGGCCGGATGACCAGTTGAAGCAGTGCGGTGAATCGGGTGTATTTCGCTGGTTTGTCCCACCCAAGATGGGTGGTCTGGGGTGGTCGGAGACCGATATTTTACGTGGCTACCTGCGATTGAGTGCTTCCTACCTGACAACCTCGTTTATCCTCACCCAAACAACCGGCGCATTGCGACGGGTTGCTGCCAGCGGGGCAGCGGCGGCGGAGCGTGTTTTAGAGGATCTCCTCTCGGGACGTTGTCTTGCCTCCCTCGGCATATCCCATCTCACGACAAGCCATCGGCATTTGGGACGGACGATCCTGTCTGCCGAGCGGTGCGACAAAGGTTTTCTACTCAACGGTTTTAGTCCTTGGGTCACAGGGAGTCCCTATATTGATTTGATTGTTGTCGGGGCAGAGCTTAAGGATGGGCGTCAAATTCTAGCTTTGCTTCCCATGAATAGTCCGGGAATCTCAGTGGATCCTCCTACTCAACTTGTGGCCCTGACAGGAAGCCAGATGGGCGCCGTTCGTTTTGATCACGTTGAATTGCCAGCGGATGCGGTACTCGCAGGGCCGGAGGAAGAAGTCCTCATCGGGGCCACTGGGGCATCCACTGGCGGGTTGCAGACATCCGCACTGGCGATTGGTTTGGCAGATTGTGCCATCAGTTTGATGGAAGAACAAAGTGCAAAACGTTCCGAACTTGCAGAGCCAGCCAACCGCTTGCGTACCGAGCAAGATGGGGCCAAAGAGGATCTTTTGTCGCTGGCGATGGGTGGCGGAGCATGCTCCCCAGGCGAACTTCGCGGTCGGGCCAACAGCCTTGCCATCCGATCATCCCAAGCGGCTTTGGCGGCAGTTAAAGGCGCCGGTTACGTCCAGGGTCATCCGGCAGGGCGTCTCTGCCGTGAGGCACTCTTCTTTTTGGTCTGGAGTTGCCCCCAACCGGTCATGGCTGCCAATCTCTGCGAACTGGCGGGCCTTTCTGAATAACGCGCGATTGAGATCGCGTCTCAATGAACGTTTTTTTCATTCGTGTTCGGCATGCTCCAGAGCGTTGCGAATCAGTTCCACGATATGTTCATCATCGAGACGGTAGAAAACATGCTTCCCTTCGCGCCGATAACTGACAATTCGTTCGCTCCGCAGCAATTTTAATCGTTGTGATACTGCCGGTAAGTTATCGTTGAGAGCAGAAGAAATCTCAGTGACGCACATTTCTCGCCCAATCAAGAGTCCCAGTAGACGCAAGCGGTTGGGGTCGCCCAGGGCACTAAACATGGCCGCCGCCCGATAGCAATCCTCAAGACGAAGAAGCTCATCTTTTGAAATGCCGTGATCATCTGCAGCACACGTCGGTTCAATAGGGTTGTTGGATTCAGATGGAGTCATGGCTGAAGTATGCTAATAAGGATACTTAATTAATAAGTTATGCAAGTTTTTAATTAACCGGTTCCAAGGATTATTTATCAAAAAATCTGATGCGCGTGACTCCTTGACGGCGGTTCTTTTCTAGAAGCTAATTGAATGGAGATATCCCCAGTTTAGCACAAGAGAGGTTTCCTGTGCAGCCAACCGTCGTAATTGCTATCTATTCGGTGTTGGTGGTGCTGAGTTCATTGTTGGGTGGTTTTCTTCCCGCGATGATCCACTTAACGCATCGTCGCATGCAGTTTTTGATGAGTGGTATTGGCGGGCTGATGCTGGGGATTGGTTTTTTTCATCTCTTGCCGCACAGCCTACATACCTCGATTGGAATTGATCGTGCTGTAGTTTGGTT
>JAUWIQ010000058.1 GCA_030605285.1 Planctomycetota bacterium | reverse complement strand
CTTGAGAAAGTCGCGACGCGTTGCAGAAGTGTTTTTCTTCATCTTTGTGATCCTAGCTCAGTTCTATCGTGCGGAAAGTCCAAGTAGTGTGATTCGAGATTCCGGGAATCCGTTCCTCTCACACCATAACCTAACAGCCGTTGTTTTCACAAGCATAACTGTTGCGGGCACTAGAAAACTAAAGGTTTACCAAGTATCGGTTCGAAACGCTGAGGCGGGAAGGCCTGCTTTATTATACAGATTGGCCCCCTCGGGGTTCTGGCGGAAGGCGTAGCGAACGGCCACAGGTTTTTGCACCTGGGGGGAGGAGACAACGACCTCCTTGCCGTGAATGCGGGCGCTGGCCGGATGCCATTTCTTATCCGCCCCGGCGACCGCAAAATGGCCCAGCTTCCCGTCCGTAACCTCGCGAGTCGGGGCGAGACCCTTTTTTTCTCCGACCATGAGGCCGCCGTCGGTATGATCAAAAAAGAGGCGGACCTGATTGCCCTCGACCTTCATTTCTCGAAACAGAGGCCCGGAGGGAGTAACATTCTGATTGTGAATGTCGCGCAAGGCCCAGAGTGCCAGTCGGTTTCCTACATCCTGTTTGTTGGTGGGATGAATGTCCTTGGGGTTGCCGATATCGGTGGTGACCGCCATCCCGGTGTGTGGCACAGTCAGCGTTTTTCTTTGAGCTTCGCGCAGACGTGCCCAACGGTCTGGGGCCTTGTTGGCTTCCGTGTAGTTTGCGAGTTGAACGAAATAAAAGGCCAGCTTAGGGTTTTCAAACGCTTTGCGCCAGCCGTTGATGAGGGCACGCATCTTGTGGTAATAGCTTTCCCCTTCATCGCCGTTCGATTCGCCCTGATACCAAATCGCACCGCGAACGCTAAAGGGTGCGAGGCCATGGACCATCGAGTTGTAGATGAGCGTAGCACCATCCAGGTCGTTGTGGCTTGGAGGCGCGGGTGGTGACCCGGCAAGCTGGTCCTGGTCCACTTTCTTATGAGCCTTTTTAGTCCACTGCGCGACGCGCTCGAGATATTCTCGTTGATGGGCTTTGCCCTCAGGCGTCGTGGGGTTTAACTTCTTGAGGCCATCGCTGTAGTGTTTGAGCTGCGGCACCGATGCAAAACCGGCGGGTGTTGTCCAGGGCTCGATCTTGGTTCCACCCCAGTTGGTGCCGATCAGGCCCACGGGAATTCGGGTTTCACGAAAAATATCCCGACCGAAAAAATATCCAACCGCCGAAAATCTTCTCGCTGAATCCGGCGTACATCGTCGCCAAGTTCCCGTGGTATTCGGATGTGGTTCCCGGCGGGTGGTGTGCCCGCGGACATCGAATAGGCGCATTTGAGGGTAGTTGGCAGCCGCGATTTCCTGTTTGGCATTTGCGCTGGTTTGGAGCCGCCATTCCATGTTGGATTGGCCGCTGCAAATCCAGACTTCTCCGATCAGGATATCCTTTAGTTCGAGGAGGTTGTGGCCCTGGATCGACATTGTTTGTGGCTTGTTGTTGGCTTGCATAGGTGGCAGGTTGACCCGCCAGCGCCCCTCGGCATCGGCAATGGAAGTGGCCTCTTGCCCGGCAAAAGAGACGGTTACCTTTTCACCCGGTTGCGCAGAGCCAAAGACGCGAACGGGTGCCTGTCGCTGAACGACCATCTGAGAACCAAAGATGTTGGGAAGTTGTACCTCCGCATGGCTGGCAGGGCCGCCGAGGCAAAAGAGGACGAGCGAGCATCGTAGTATGGCAGGCAGTCTCATAGGTGGGGGCTCCGAAAGTCTGAAAAACGATTCCGCGAATGGGGATTCCAGTTCGGCGGGTTGGCCAGGCGTGAACCGGCCCAGTATAGCCTGCGCGGGCGGCAAAATTCGAGGCCCGGCCTCTGGGTTGGTTGGGCGTCTATTTTGGTAGCGAGCCCTGGACAATTCCGTCCCCATCGAGACGAAATACAAAATCGGCGAGATGCTTGACATCAAACATGTGATGGGTCACATGCAAGGTGGTCACGCCCGTTTCCTTCTGAACATGCTTCAGTAGCTGGTACATCTGCGTTCGGGTCTCATCGTCGAGGGCGCTGAGCGGCTCATCCAGCAAGAGTGTATGAGGGCGAAACGAGAGTGCGCGGCCGAGGGCAACGCGTTGTTTTTCTCCACCGCTGAGGCCTTGCATGTTGCGGTGAAGCAGGGGTTCGATTTCAAGCATCCGCGACAAATGACTGACGCGGTGATCGATATCCGCCTGAGAGGCTTTGCGAATCACGAGCGCGAATGCCAGTTGGTCGCGGACGCTCATGTGCGAAAAAAGCGCGCCGTCCTGCGGCACGTAACCGATGTTTCTTTCGGCGGGTTTGCAGCCTGTCACATCACGATCGCCGAGGATAATCTGGCCAGCATCAATCGCCTTCAATCCAGCTACCGCTTCAAGCAACGTCGTTTTACCGGAACCGGTCTTGCCCATCAGGATTCCATAGCTCCCGGTAGGCAGCGTCAACGATGCATCGTCAAGCAGGAAATCACCGGCCTGGACGGTTATGTTTTTGATGCAAATCAACGAATTTCTCCCAAGTTGCCTCAAATGGAAAGCGTGCGGGTTCCCCACATCCGGGCCAAGATAAGTACCGTGACCGCAGCAACCACCATGATCATCGAGACCGCGACCGCTGCACTGAGATCCCCGACGCTTAGCTCTAAAAACACCGTGGTGGAGAGGACTTCCGTTTTATTTCGTGTTGCTCCCGCAAAGATCAGCAAGGGGCCGAATTCGCCCAGGGCACGGGCCCAAGCAAGAGTCCCCGCAGTGAGCATTCCGCGCCTTGCCTCGGGAAGTACGACATGTATGAACGCAGATGCCCGGCTACAACCAAGGGTGAGGGCCACCTGCTCACGACGTGCATCGATTTGGTCGAAGGTGGCACGCATCGTGCGGACGGCAAACGCGCAGGCGACCGCAAACTGGGCGAGAATCACCGCAGGAATTTTGTAGACGACAACCTCCCGCAGCGCGGTGGGCGCAAATTGGAACAAAATCAGCAAACTCAGCCCAACGACCAGAGGCGGGAGTACGATCGGGATGTCGAGAACGGCATCGATAAAATTTCGTCCGAAGAATCGATGGCGGGAGAGCAGGTAGCCGATTGGGACGGCAACCCATAGCGAGAGGATCGTGGTGATCGTACACGAAGCGAGGCTGAGGAAGATCGAATATTGGATTTCCGGCTTAGAGAGTGCGGCGGTAATCGGATTGTGTACCACCGCCGCCAGGAAAGGATGGTTTCGTTCCCAGGGTTCGTGCAACCGCCCGTCCCAGAAAAATGCGAGGTCTGCCACGGCTCCCCCCGCAGGCAAATCGATTTCCAGGCGGGCGACATGAGCCACGCCTAGCGGCACCTGCGAGACGCTGGCCGCAGCGGCCGGTGACCACTGCCCCTCGTTGCGCAGGCCTCCCTGGGAATCGACGCAGCGATATTTCCCCCCCTGCCCTGCATTGAGCAGCGTGAATCGATCTAGTTCGACCGGCTGTTGCCAATGGAACTCGAGAGTGCCCTCTGCAGGCGTGTCCTTGTTCATGAGTAACAATACGTTGCCCAGAGGTCGATCATTGACGGTCTTCGCTCCCCGACCGCCGCCAACGCCACGACCCGGGCCGTCGAAATCTTCGTGGGGCGTACCTAAGAATTCAAAATCCCCCGGCCTGCTACTGTCTAAAATCTGGATAGGGTTCGTGTCCGTCCCGCCGAGGATTGTGAGCCCATAGTCGCGGAAGCGATCACCGGGATGTTCGCCGCTTCGGAGTGGGTTCCGCAGCGAGTCCACAGAAAAATCAATCACGACCTGCTCGCTACTGCGACTGGTAACAAGGTAGGCCACGTCGGCTGCAAGCAGCATCAGGATCAGCACCACATAGGTGCCACCGATTGCGGCGAGCGTCAGGTAAAACAGTCCATCCGTGCGGATGGATCGGACCTGAAGGGCATCTTTCGCAGCGGGGTTAGCCACAATGGTAAAATCTCCGCTCTAGTTGCCGGGCAGTTCGTGGATGGGGTTCTTTTTGTTGGGCAGTCCTGGAGAGTCCCCGAGGCGCCAATTAAATCCCGCAGCAAGGAAATCCTCTCGTGAGGCAGCAATGGTGGCAAACAGACGCCGTCCTAGATATTTGAAGTTGCTGGTTTTTGCAATGCTGAAGGGTTGGATTGCTTTGGCGAGTGAAGAATCAATGTCAATCACCGTGAGGCGGTCTTTTTCTGCTTCCGTGTCGCTGCGGTATGCGAGGACGACATCGGCCGCACCCGTGGTAATGTTAGGTACCAGGAGGGCAGAACTGGTAGTCTCCGTAACTACATTGCCATTCTTTTTGAGGGTTTCGTAAAGGCCTTCGCTGGCAAGGAGTCGGCGCGAGAGGACCCCGATCGTACACTGCCGGGGTTGTCCCATGGCAACCCGCACTCCTCTGCGGGCCAAGTCGCCAAGCGTGCGAATATTCTTCGGATTTCCTTTCGGCACCACCAGAACGATATCCGTTTCAGAAATATTGATTCCCTCTTGAAAAAGTTCATTGACTGTATCGAGATAATAGACGTCGCAGGCCATGTAGGTGTCGGGAAAGCCATCCTGCTGGTTTTCTCGCATACTCCGCATCTGTGCCGTGAGTATTCCACAGCCATTGTAAATCGTATTGACGGTGACTCCTTCGCGATGCTCAAACTCTCGAATTGCCGGTTCAATCGCCCGGCGGTTTACGGCTCCGACAAAAAATATCATCTCGGGATGTTCGGCCCATTTGTCTCCGGCAAGCGTCTCGAATCCCTTGGTGGCAAAGGATGTCAGGCCCTTGTCGGCGGCGGCCACATAGCGGGCAAAGTGGAGCGCGGCCGTAGGATCCCGGGCAAAGTCGGTGACGGCGATTTCGATCGTTGCCGTACCCTGATTCAATGTCGAATCATGGATTGCCGTTAACTCAGGGTATTGGTTTGCGGTGGCGTCCCAGACGATCCCCGCATCGACACTGCCAATCTTGACTGCGTTGGCCACATCATTGACAGTCGGTTTGAAAACGGCGGCCTGTTGTTTTAGTTTTTCCCAGCCGCCTGAAGCCGCGAGCAGACTTCGCGTATTTTTCCCAATCGCCGTCGCGTCCGGGTCGCCGAGGGCATAGCGAACCTCGCTGTCGATCAGATCTGCGAGGCCCTGCACATTCTTGGGGTTGTCCTGGGAAACAACGATCACGGGTCGCATTCGGGCCAAGGGCAGTCGTTCTTTCACCAATCCCCTGCGGTGGGCAAGTTCCGTATAACTGGCATCCGCAGCCAGATAAAGATCGCCCGTGCGACTGACTTCCAGTTGCCCGAGGAGCGTATTGGACCCTCCGTACTGCAGCTGAACAGGGACACCATATTCCTGGTGGTAGGCGGCGGCAATCTCCTCCAAGGGATAACGCATCCCCGCCGCGCAATAGACAAACAAGGGGGCGCTCGAGGTTGCGGGCCCGGAGCGGCCATCCGCAGTGGCAGAAGCTGGGCGAGAGGAATCGATGCGCAAGAGGAGCGTAATCAGTACGGCTAAAATCGCCAAGGAGCCAATCACCAGGATGAGCGAGGTGTTGGCGGCACCCCAATTCGGTTGGCGTTGTCGCATGATGCGGAGATCCTCCTGGTCTCCAGCAGCCTGCAAGAGACTTGAATTGCAAAACAAACCGCGAGGAGAGACTTATAAGCCTAACTCAGGAAATAGAGTAGGTCGAGATGGGATCCCGGGCGATCGGGTGACGAAACGGCGCGCGCGGGCGCCCACTGATCACGGGATGGAAGGTGGGGCCGGGCGCTGCTTAGTCTGCAAGAAATCCACATTCAGGGCAGGAGGGATTGCGATGGATGTTAATCTTCTGGAATTGCATGCTGCGAAGATCTCCTCGGATCAATTGTCCATAAAGGGGCTGCCCAAAATCGCCCAGGATTTTGATCGCTTCGATCGCTGCCAGACAACCGACTGTTCCCGAGACCGCGCCGAAGACCGGAAATTCCCTTTTCCATGCGGTCGGGTCGTGGGGTACGAGACACCGCAGACAGGGAGTTTTTCCAGGTGCGATGGAGGTGAGCTGGAATTCCAAATCGTACATGGCACATTCCACCAGATTCTTCTTTTGTGCCACCGCCGCGTGGTTCATCAGAAAACGTTCTTCGAAGCGTGGCGCGCAATCAATGATCAGGTCCGCCCCGGCGACGAGTCCGGACACATTCTCTGCGTTGACGTTTTCAGCGACCGCCTCGATTTCCAGGCGGGGATTGAGTTCCAGGAGGCGTTTTTTTGCGGATTCTATCCGAGGAGTGCCGAGGGCGTCATGCGTCATTAAGAGCTGGCGATTGAGATCGCCCGGTCGGATGACCCCGGCGTGAGCAAGGATAATACGGCCGACGCCTGCAGCCGCCAGTTCGTAGGCGACAAGACTACCGAGTCCGCCGACCCGCGAAATAAATACCGTAGACTTCTTCAATCGCTCCTGTCCCCCGATGCCAAAATCGGAAACCCTCAACTGCCACTCGTAGATCGCTTTTTCATCCTCGCTGAGCGTTGTTCGTGCGGGCATGTGTTGGCACCAGACAAAAAGAAAACGGGGATATTAACCGCCACTGATGGCAGAAAGCAGCGTGATCTCGTCGCCCTCACTTAGCGGTACCGGGTGATCGATCGGCACCTGTTCATTGCCAATGCAGGGTAGAATCGAGGACCAGCGGTTTTGGTCCTGATCGAAGAGCATCGTCCGCAACACCTCTCCGTGCCGCGCGAGTAACGCTTCAAGGCAATCGCTGAGGGTGCTGCCCGAGGCAACTCGATCCATTCCTCGGAAGTCCCTAAGGCGGCTTTTAACTGCGCTGTGTAAAGCAGGCGAATTTTCATCGACGAGATTCCTGGTTCGCTGCGATCGTAGTCCAAAGAATGGTGGGCTTGCAAGGTGCGCGGTGCGTCGGGAAGGAACGGAGTTGGCGAGAATGGGAACAATTCCCCCGCTTGGAACAAATCGGCCAGGGCGTTCGGGCTGGGTCCGCTAGACCGACATCGCCTTGAAGGCTTGGGCCTGCTGGGTGATTGCCCGCTCGGTGGGGAGTCGCTCCAGGCTGCTGGCGCCGAAAAACCCGGCCACCCCCTGGGTATGGTCGAGGATGTATTGTGCATCGTCCGGTTCGCTGATCGTGCCTCCATGGCAGATGACGATTACATCGCCTCGAACCCCTTTGGCGGCGTCGTGGATTGCCTGGATTTCCTCGGCACATTGCTCCAGGCTCTTGGCGGTACTGACCCCAATACTTCCTTTGGTGGTACAGCCCATATGGGCTACGATAAGATCCGCGCCCGCGTGGGTCATCGCCTCAGCTTCCGTCGGGTTGAAGACATAGGGTGTGGTGAGTAAATCCAGTTGGTGGGCCGCGGCGATCATCTCCACCTCCAATTGGTAACTCATCCCTGTTTCCTCGAGCGTGGTCCGGAAGTGGCCGTCGATCAGTCCCACGGTGGGAAAATTCTGTACGCCGGCAAACCCCATCTCTTTAAGCTCAGCGAGGAACACGGGCATGAGGCGAAATGGATCGGTGCCGTTGACGCCCGCCAGCACCGGGGTATCGCGCACGACGGGCAACACTTCGCGGGCCATATCGACAACGATCGCGTTGGCATCCCCATAGGCCATCAGTCCTGCCGTGGAGCCGCGACCTGCCATGCGGTACCGCCCGGAATTGTAGATTACGATCAGGTCGACCCCACCCGCCTCGGCAAACTTTCCCGAGATGCCGGTGCCCGCTCCTGCCCCGATGATCGGTTTCTGTGCGTCCATTTGGCTGCGTAGTGCTGCAAGCACTTCGTTTCGCGTCGGAGCAAGCTTGAATTCGGCCGGAAGCGTCATGCGTAAAATCCTCTTGAGGGTTTGGGGAGGCGAAGGTCGCTGCCCTTATGGATGGTTGCTGCGTCGATTATACTTCTCAGCAGATGCGAGGCTAAGGGCCAGACCACGATTTGTTGTTTCGCGGGGAATCAACGCAGCGAGGCGCGCGATGAGTAAAATTGAATTTCTTCGCTTCGTCACCCGCGATCAGGTCGAGGTCGAGGAATTGCCCTGGGGCCCCCATGCCTGGCTTGCCAGGCCGGGGTTGGTCGAAGCGGATAAATTGCTGTTGGTTCGGGTGGCGATGCCCCCGGGAAAATCGCATCAGTTTCATCGCCATCCGGAAATGGAGGAGATTATTTATGTCCTTTCCGGGCAGGCGGAGCAGTGGGTTGAGCGGGAGCAGCGGATTCTTGCCCCCGGGGAGATTGCCCATATCCCGGTTGATGTTGTGCATGGAACCTACAATCCGTTCGAGACCCCACTCGAGTTTCTTGCCATCCTCTCCCCCGCGAAGTTCGAGGGCCCGGCATTCATTGATGTCTGTGAGGAAATGCCCTGGTGCGACCTGAAGGAACCGGTGAGTTATTGAATTGGGGACTCGCGAACATGCGACAAACCAACCCCTGGAGTTTGTAATGCAACGAAAAAAAATTTGGTTCCTGGGTTGCGTTGTTCTGGTTGCTTCCGCCGCAGGCAGCGGTCGGGCCGAAGTGGTTGGCGGGTTTTTTAACGGAAAAAATCTTGACGGTTGGCAAGGCAATCGTAAATACTGGTCGGTTCAGGACGGCGAAATTGTCAGGGAGTCAAAAGCGGATATCCCGGGCAATGAGTTGCTCTGGTCCCCGGAAAAGGTGAAAAACTTTTACCTCTCCTTTCGGGTCAAGCTCACACCTGACAGTGGCAATAGTGG
>JAUWIQ010000258.1 GCA_030605285.1 Planctomycetota bacterium | reverse complement strand
TGCCACCGCCACCCTCACCGACGACGGTACCGACGGCTGCAAGTGTGCTGACGCAACCGGTCCGCTGAACGCAGGTAGGGTGGGGGAAACTAACCGAGCGTCTGCTGCAGGAGGTAGACCAGGAGGAAGCCAGTAAAAAAAAGTGCAGGCGTTCCGGCTCGATCTTCTGCGGCTTCATGGGCTTCGGTCATCAGTTCCTCAACGACCAAATAGAGCAGTGCTGCCGTGGCAAAGGCCAGCGTGCCGGACCGCAGGCCCCCGACCAGTTCTGCCGAGAACAGGTGGGCGAGGTAGACTCCACCTGCAGTGATCAGCATCAGGCTGAGTGTGACTCCAAGGTTTTTTTTCCGCGACGCCCCTTTTGCCTGGAATGAGGCGGCGGTGGTCATCGCCAGGAAAAAACCGCAGGCCCCCAGGGCAATTGCCACCAGGACGCCCTGTTTGGCACCCACTGCGTAGGACGTTCCGACCAAAAGTCCGTCCACAAAGAGATCAACGGCGACCGCGAACAACAGACTCCCGGAAGCACCAGTCGCTGCGCCTTGGTCATCACCGCTGCTTGTCAGGCGGGCTACCAACAACATAAAGACTGCACCGATCACAAAACCGATGACCACTTCGGTCCGCTGGGGGCTTTGCACAAATTCTGGCGTAAGTTCAATGGCGACCGCCCCGAGGACCAGGCCAGCGGTGAAATGCTGTACGGCTGCCTGAACGCGTGGGCCGGGTCGCCAGAGCCCGACCAAGATACCACCACTAAGAATCGCAAATGGTGGCGCGAGCAGGCAAAATAAAAACGAAGTGAATTCAGACATATGCCAAGGCACCTTAAGGAGACCGATCTGGGTTGTGCGATACTGGAGTCTGCGGCTATCGTAGCAAAATGAAAGTACTTCTATAAGTTTCGATTTCAATGAAAGGACACTTGCCATGAAACACGAACGGTTTCGTCGTTTATGGATGCTGCTTTCCGCATTTGGTATCGTTTTTGCGATGCTTTCTTGGTTTCACGAAGCGTTGCTCAGTGGCGACGCCATTCTCTGGAAGGGCCCATTGGCCGTGCTGCTCGGTTGCGGCCTCTATTTTGCTTTTGTCGACCGGGTTTGATTTAGGGCGTGAATATCCACAAACCGTTGCCACCTGTTTGGTATGATGGAGTGATCTTGAGGCCCAAAAAATAGGATAGCGGATGTACCCTTCCAATCCATCGCGCGCAGACGATCAGAGTCATGAGGATCCCGCCGCCCAAGATGGAGCAGATGCATCTGCCGAATCGCTGGATGAAACGCTTGATCGCCATGGAGACACCAATGCGGATCCTGCCCATTCCAGTTTGAAACATCCGGAGGATTGGGTGGGTCGAACCATCGCCCGCTATAAAATCCTGCGGGTTCTCGGTGTTGGTGGCATGGGAATGGTCTTTGAAGCGCTCGATACGGCCATCGAAAGGCACGTGGCTCTCAAAATTTTGCCTGCAAAATTGGTTGAAGAGCAGGTAGCTCGACAGCGTTTTCTGGAAGAGGCGCGAGCGGTCGGGAAACTGAACCACCCGCATGTGGTCGTACTGCACGAAATCGGCTCCGATGCCGATGTCCACTACATTGTGATGGAACTCGTCCGGGGCGGAACCAGCGAAGAATTCTGTCAGAAAGAGACAATGGCTTCGATCCTGCCGGCTACAAAGATTGCGCGGCAGGCGGCCTCGGGCTTGGTTGCTGCGCACAATGCGGGGATTGTCCATCGCGATGTGAAGCCCGCAAACCTGCTCCTGGATGAAGCAAGCAATGTGAAAGTGACCGACTTTGGTCTGGCGAAAAAGGTAGCCGACCCGGCTCTGGGAATGACGCGTGAGGGGCAGATTATCGGTACACCGAGCTACATCAGCCCCGAACAGTGCGAATCGCGACCGGTCGATTCTCGGACTGATGTGTATTCACTCGGAGCCACCTATTATGCACTGCTCACCGGAGAGCGACCTGACGCAGCTCAGATGAGCGTGGTCGCGGTCATGTATGCCCACTGCAATGTGAGTGTGCCCGATCCACGGAAAAAGAATCCGGAAATCCCTGCCTCCGCCGCTAAAGTGATTGCACGCGCGATGGCCAAACGGCCCATCAACCGCTACGCGAAAATGGCCGATATGGAGGCTGCACTTGCCAATGTGGAGCGAGAACTTATCGGTAGCACTCCGCTGATCCAGCCGCGCCGGAGCAAGGTTTGGCCGCTGATTGCCACTGCCGTGTTACTCTTGGTGGGGCTGGCCGGGGCATTCTGGATGCTCGGTCGCGGACCGGTTCTCCCGACAGGCAAACCGATTAAGGTGGGTGTGCTGCACTCACTCAGCGGGACGATGGCCGACAGCGAGCGGCCGGTTGTCGATGCGACACTCCTGGCGATTGAGAAACTGAATGAGGCCGGCGGAGTCCTGGGCCGACCGGTGCAGCCGATCGTTGCCGATGGAAAAAGTCGTGCCGACAGTTTTGCCCGACAAGCGAAGCAACTGATTCAGAAAGACCAAGTGGTGGTCGTCTTCGGCTGCTGGACTTCGGAAAGCCGTAAAACAGTGGTGCCACTTTTCGAGGAATCAGATCACCTGCTGATTTACTCGGTCCAATATGAAGGGATGGAGGAGTCGCCGAATGTAATTTATCTCGGTGCGGCTCCGAATCAGCAAATTTTGCCGGCGATTGATTGGCTGTTTCATAACAAAAAGATGCACAATTTTTTTATTGTCGGTTCCGACTATGTTTTCCCCCGAATGGCGGGAGAGGTGATCAAAGATCGCCTGAAAGAATTGGGCGGGATTGTAAGTGGGGAGGTGTTTCTCCCTCTCGGCACGCGGAATGTTGATATTGCGGTGGACGCAATCGAAAAGACAAAGCCGCATATCATCTTGAATTTAATCAATGGCAGTACCAATGTCGCATTTTTTGAGGAACTTCGCAGTCACGGGATCACGCCGGGTAAAATTCCGTCGATTTCCTTTAGCGTCGGCGAGTCAGAATTATCGCGGATGGATCCTGAGTCCATGGCCGGTGACTACGCGGCCTGGAACTACTTCCAGTCGATTGACTCACCGGCCAATCAAGATTTTGTTGCGGCATTCAAAGCAAAATACGGACCCCATCAGGTGATCACCGATCCGATGGAGACCGCCTATGCCGGGGTCATGCTCTGGGCGGCTGCGGTCACCGAAGCCGGTGGCACCGAACCAGCTGCAATCCGTCGCGGACTGCGGGGTGTCCGGGGCGAGGGACCGGGAGGTGAGTTGCGCATCGATCCGGCGACGCAGCACGCCTATAAAAAGCCCCGGATCGGGCAGATACGACCGGACGGGCAGTTTGATGTTGTCTGGGAGGCCGAGCGTTCGCTGAAGCCGGAGCCTTATCCGGCATCACGACCGGCGGCCGCCTGGAGGGCAGCGCTTCACGATCTTTATCGGGGCTGGGGAAATCACTGGTCGGCACCGGTGCCGGCGAAGAAAAAGGTGAAAAAATAGCTTTATTCTCCCCTCAGCGGGCGGACTGGTGGTCTGGTTTCCGTTTCCCATCTCGACGCCATCGGCTCGCCGTTTATGATGGCCGTAGTTGCTGGGTTAGTTGCTGGGTTAGTTGCTGGGCCGTAGGAGACGTTGTGCGATGTCAATGAAAAACAAACTAGAACTTGGCGTGGTAGTTTTTGCAGTCGTGATCCTTGCTGGGATCGCTGCGGTTGGCATACTTTTCTTTAAAGCAACCAATGAAACATCCGCATGGCGTCCTTTCATCCTCGATTCTCCCGAGTATCCCGAAAAGACAGCGCTCGAAGAGGGATTTTATCTCGATCGCGTGCAGCCAATCCTGAATCGGCGGTGCATCGCCTGTCACGGGTGTCTCGACTCGCCCTGCAATTTGAAAATGACTTCCTATGAAGGCGTCCTGCGGGGGGCGAAGGGTGAAAATCCGGACGACCCACATCTATTCACCGAAGAGCCAATCCGCCTCTACGATGCCCCATCACTGGAGGTTTGGCGTGAAAGAGGCTTCTGTGCAGTGATCGATCGCAGCGGGCCGCCGCTGGAGCGGCCTTCCGGTTCGGTCCTTTATCGAATGCTTGCGGCGGGCGCTGAGCGGAATCATCCTTCCTTTAACCTCGCTCCACTCCAGCCGGTGTACCATCGGGCCGATA
>JAUWIQ010000289.1 GCA_030605285.1 Planctomycetota bacterium | reverse complement strand
GTGTGTTGAAGGAGTTCCTGCAGTGGACTCAATTTATCGTGGTCACACACAGCAAAAAGACCATGTCGTGTGGTGGCACGCTCTATGGCGTTACGATGCAGGAATCGGGTATTTCCAAGCAGGTGTCCGTCCGCTTCGAGGACGTGAGCGAAGAGGGAGAAATTCTCAACTCGAGAGACGAAGATGATGGCACGCAAGCGGCCTAGGAACGCGTCCGAATAATTTCCGCGGCCGGTAGTCTTGCTAGCGATGCATCGGCCTCTGCCATGGACCGGATAATTGTCAGAATCGACAAAATTGTTTGGATGCGTTGGCATTTGTCAGGCAGGCTTCTTTCACCGACCCAATTTTGTGATCTATTTTGCCAAAACTTATCCAACCGTTAAGGGCGGAATAAACATTTTGTTAAATCCGTAAGGCACAATGGTTTGGAGCCGAAACGCCGTCAAAATCGTGGCTTCTGGTGACATCGCCATTCGCGGCTTGACTGCACTAGTCCACATGACTTGAGAAACGCTCTAAAGGTTTACCCCCACTCTGTATGAAATTAACTCTCGGAAGGCCTTGCTTTTCCGCCGATCAAACCGCCCTCGGGCGGTGCGATTGCTAGGGGACGGAAGATCTTCCGAGGGGGGAAACCAGCAAAAGGCCTCGCCTTTCGAAGTGAATGGATGGACGGAATTGTCCTTTCGTCACTTCTCGCTAGCTCTCCCTCCGAAAAAGTGACCTTGCCGGTCGAACTGGCAGGCCATGTCATGACGGAGCCCACGAAGGCTTTACGCAAGTACTAACTTGTATTCGTGGAAAGCTGTCAGGGCATCCTGTATTCGTTCGAAAAACTTAGCCGGGCACGGATCAGAAGGAACTGAACCACTGCCGATATTTTTTTTGGGCCCCGACCCAGATGCCTGCGAATGGCCGTTTTATCCCACAGCCGCAGGGAGGGAACGGAAAGAAACGGGCCGCACGTTCGCGAGCAGGGGGCGTTGTAGTGTGTAGTTGGATAAATGTTATCTGGCTGCAGACGAATTAGCAAAAACAGCGAGAGTATTGGAGCGCCTGACATGAAGGTCTTCACAACTGGGCAGGTCGCAAAGATCTGCAAAGTGGCCCCGCGTACTGTAAGCAAGTGGTTCGACTCGGGCCGCCTGAAAGGCTACCGAATTCCCGGGTCACAAGACCGACGTATCCCGCGAGAATATCTGATTAAATTTCTCAAAGAGCATGGGATGCCCCTCGGTGATCTTGAAGATGTTGCATTGGCAAAAATCCTAATCGTAGGACAGGATCAGGTTTTGATCGAGAATCTCAAACGAGAGTTACCGTTAGAACGATCCTTTAAGGTATGCACTGCCGCCAGTGGTTTTGAAGCGGGAATTCAATCCGAAAGTTTTCATCCGGATTGCATTATCGTGGATTTCTCGATTGGACAGGTTGAAGCTCTGCAGATTTGCCAGAACCTGCGACGAAATACGGAGTTTGCAGAGACCATTTTGATTGCCTTGCTTCCCGATGATGGTAGTTCGATCAATTTTGATCGCTCGAGCATCAATGAGACGTTCAAAAAACCTTTCGACTCCGCTCTGCTGGCAGAAAGATTACGAACGTTGATCGGTGCCAAGAAAGAATTGGTCTAAAAGTCGACGAATAACCCGCCGGAATAAAAATTAACCCGCCGCGACCTGACCCTTGCGACGGAAAAAATAACGATCGTGCCTGGGAACGCCCGTATCAGCCGCCCCCGTTTTTCGGGGGCTACCGATGCGAGGCGTTTTGGCTTGCGCAGGATACTCCCTCGATCGGGTCGATCCATGAGGTTCCGGGGATTCTTGGAGATGCTGCCACTGCAGCCAGACTGGACCACCCTCCCCCGGGTTGAAGGGTCGTAATTCATCGCCCCCTTGCAGTTTCTCGACGGCGGAAAAATGCCATAGACCCGGTCAAACGTCTCCTGTTAGATTGCGCTTTTCCTCTGGGGGATGGGTTCGCGGGAGATGAGGCTGGGTGGCATTTTATAATAGCAGTGGCAAAGGGACGCGGCAAACTACGGGATCGATCGATGCATTCAGACCACGGATTCTGATTGTGCGATTGAGTGCCATCGGCGATTGTGTCTTGACGACACCCCTGATTCACGCAATTCGTGATCGGTATCCAGCGGCCTATCTGGCCTGGGTCGTAGAAGAGCGGGCGGCTCCACTGCTCGAGGGTCATGTTGGTCTCGACGAGCTGTTGGTCGTACCACGCGGTTGGTTGAGGTCCCCCCGTGCGGTGCTGCGAATACGCCGAAAGTTGAGAGCGTGTCGGTTCGATTTTGTGCTCGACCCGCAGTCGCTCACAAAAAGTGCCCTCTTGGGTTGGCTCAGTGGCGCAAAGAAGCGGATCGGATTCCGTTCGCCGACTGGCCGCGAGCTCGCCCCGCTGCTCAACAATTGTTCTGTTCCTCCCCGAGGGGAGCATCTTGTTGACAGGACATTGGGCCTGCTCCGGACACTCGGTATTGAACATGCCGAGGCGGTTTTTGAGCTGCCTGATTATCGTAGTGGGGAATCGATCCTTGATTTTGTGCACTCCAGCTGCGGGAAAAAAACACGATTTGCGCTGGTGAATGTTGGAGCAGGATGGCCGACGAAACTATGGTGCCCGGATCGATTTGGAGAGGTCGTACGGCATCTGGGCAGGGAGCATCAGTTGCCATCGATCGTGGTGTGGCATGGCCCCGAGCGGGACCTGGCAGTGGAGGTGGTCGGAGCCGCAGGGGGATATGGAAGTCTTGCCCCGAAAACTTCATTGACGGAGTTGGCGGTCCTTGCCAAGCACGCAGCTTTATTTGTTGGATGCGATTCTGGACCGTTGCACTTGGCCGCTGCGGTGGATACGCCCTGTGTCGGACTCTATGGACCGACCCGTCCTCGGCGGTGTGGGCCCTATGGATTCGCTCATCTGACGGTCGAACCGGAAGGGGATTGTGAGGGGCTTAAAATGCGTAGTCGCAAGGCCAATCAGATAATGCAGCAAATCGATGCAGGCCGCGTTTGCGAGGCCTGTGATGCGTTGCTTGGGGAAGCGAGGCAATCGTCTTCGTTGCAACAACATGCATCGAGAGCAGGGGCCGTATAATCATGCACATTGAAATTTTGCCTGTGTCGATTGATGTCGAGCAAGTCACCGGGATGCAGCATTTGCTGGTGGTCCATTGGCATCATGAGCCACTGGATAATCCCTACCAAGGTTTTCTGGAGTTGGTGTGCAGGGAGCATCAATTCAATTTTCTCCTCTGGCATGAAGAGGATGTTGCCCGCTGTCCACACAGTAGCGATGTCCGTATTGCGACAGCCAAGAGAACAATCGATAAGCTCAACCAGCAGCGAAATGATGCGATTGAGCATATGGATGATGCCATTGCCGACATCGTGGAGCGAGATGAAACTCTCTCGCGGGGTCCGCTTAACACGGAAACTCCTGGGAGTGTGATCGATCGACTTTCCATCCTCGCGCTACGGATGTATCACTTTGAGGAACAGTTGCAGCGGGCGGATGTCGATGAGGAGCATTGCCAGATTGTTCAGCAGAAGCTTGACATCTGCACGCGGCAGCACTGGGAATTGGCGCGCTCGCTGAGAGAATTGCTGGCGGATATTCTGGCGGGACGGAAACGGCACCGCACGTACCGGCAGTTGAAGATGTACAACGATTCGACGCTCAATCCCTACTTGTACCGAAACCGAAGCGACGCGCCTTGAGGGGGTTTGCAAGTCCGCCTCACCGTTGACGCCTTACCGTTGACGCCTTACCGTTGACGCCTTACCGTTGACGCGGTGTTGTCTGCGGTTGGTAGGGATGATTTCGCTTGCGAACGACAGTTGCCGATTCGATCGTGTCCTCTTTCTGAAGTGCCATCGCGTTATCGAGGCCCTCACTC